>JAZKEL010000357.1:0-4940 GCA_040387075.1 Pseudomonadota bacterium | reverse complement strand
TTCGAGCAATTGATAAGCAGCTTTGTAATTACCTGCTTTGATCAGCGCATCGGCCTTAGTAAGAGTGGCATCTTCGGCAGATGCAATGGAAGAAATTAGTAGAGTTACAGCCAGCAAGGTTGCTAGCTTGATTCCCCGGAGATTAACTATCATTGATACCGTCCCTGATATTTATGAATTCTTGACGTAACTATACAGAAGCATTGAGTTTTTTCAAGTTATTGTTTTAATTTGACAACTATAGTCTACACACTTGCGTTCATATTAAATCCTTACCTCACTCCCCAACCACATCTGCCCCTGCTGGCGGCTTAAACTGGAATGACTGGTTAGTCAGCACAGGGTTGCGCTCAACACTCGAGAACACAATATTGGTGCGGTTGCCGAAGCTATCGTGCAACTCGATTTCCTGCAGGGAATCGCCTTTGAAACCGAAGAAAACACGCTCGAATTCACCCTCTTTATCTTTCGACGTGGCAAGCACCCATTCCAGGTTTCCTTTGCGGGTGGCGTCTTTAAGGACGAAGTGCTCTTCCATTTCGTTATTGCCGGCCAGCAGGGCGGCCGGGCTTGAGCCGATGGCCTTGGTCAGGTCGCGGACGGTGACCTGGTTGAGGTCGGGATCGTATAACCAGATACGCTCACCGTCGCCTACGATTTGCTGCACGTAGGGTTTGTCGTAATCCCAGCGGAACTTGCCTGGCCGCTGGAGCTGCATGGTGCCATCCACTTCCTGCAATTTTCGGCCCTGGCTATCTTTAACCGATTGATGGAACTGCGCGCGCATGGAGCTTATGTTTTTGAAGTACTGCTTAAGCCGGTCGACGCCTCCGGCATTTGCGGTAAACGACGAAAACGCCAATAGCATGACCATTACAATTTTTAATAGGGTTTTCATATCAATCATTATTGCCGGCAGGTGCCAGCACCTCACGGTTACCGTTACTTTGCATGGAAGAAACCAGGCCCGCACGCTCCATCTCCTCGATCAGGCGGGCGGCGCGGTTATAGCCTATGCGCAACTGGCGTTGGACGGCTGAAATGGATGCGCGGCGCGTCTTGATCACAATGGCAACCGCTTCGTCATACAGAGGGTCGGATTCGCCGCCGCCTTCAGCGGATTCGCCGGGCTCGCCACCCTCTTCCTCTGCGTTATTAAGGATGCCTTCGATGTAGTTGGGCTCGCCCATGCTTTTTAGGTTTTCCACCACGCGGTGCACTTCCGCATCGCTGACGAATGCGCCGTGGATACGTTGCGGGAAACTGGTGCCAGGCGGCATATACAGCATGTCGCCCTGGCCCAGGAGCGCTTCCGCACCCATCTGGTCGAGGATGGTACGGGAGTCAATCTTGCTGGATACCTGGAACGCCACGCGGGTGGGGATATTGGCCTTGATCAGGCCGGTGATCACATCCACTGAAGGACGCTGTGTGGCCACCACCAAGTGGATACCGCAGGCACGGGCTTTTTGCGCAAGCCGCGCGATCGGTACTTCCACTTTCTTGCCGGCCACCATCATCAGGTCGGCCAGCTCGTCGATCACCACGACGATCATCGGCAGCTCTTCCAGCGGCTCGGGGCTATCGGGCGTCAACGTAAATGGATGGGTGATCGGCTTACCGTCCTTGATCGCGTCGCGTATCTTGACGTTGTAACCGGCCAGGTTACGCACACCCAGCACCGACATCAGCTTGTAGCGGCGCTCCATTTCCGCCACGCACCAGTTGAGCGCATTGGCAGCCTGGCGCATATCTGTGATGACCGGTGCCAGCAGGTGCGGGATGCCTTCGTAAACAGACAGCTCCAGCATCTTGGGGTCGATCAGGATCATGCGCACCCGGCTGGCCTCTGCCTTGTATACCAGGCTCAGGATCATGGCATTGATGGCGACCGATTTGCCGGAGCCGGTGGTACCTGCAACCAGTACATGCGGCATCTTGGCCAGATCGGCTACTACAGCCTTGCCGGAAATATCCTTGCCCATGGCGATGGCCAGCGGCGAATGTACATCCGCATACACCTGCGAGCCCAGGATTTCGGACAGGAACACGATCTGCCGCTTGGGATTGGGGATCTCCAGGCCCATGCAGCTTTTGCCGGGAATGGTTTCCACCACACGTATGCTGACAACGGACAAGGCGCGCGCCAGGTCCTTGGAAAGATTGGCTACCTGGCTACCTTTCACGCCCGCCGCAGGCTCCAGCTCGTAACGGGTAATGACGGGACCTGGCAAGGCAGTGAGCACTTTGACCTCGATGCCGAAATCCATCAGCTTGCGCTCGATCAGGCGCGAGGTGAAATCGAGGGTTTCTGCAGACTGCACTTCCACTTCGCCATGCGGTTCGTCCAGCAAATGCAGGGTTGGCAAGGGCGAATCGGTCAACGCTTCGAACAAGGGGCTCTGCCGTTCTTTTTCCACACGTTCGCTTTTGCGGATTTCCAGCGCCGGCGTTTCGATGACGACCGGCGGCCGGTCTTCGGTGCGCTTGCGTTCGTTATCCACGAACTCGGTACGCAACTGTTCGGCCACTTTGCCTAGTTTCCTGTCCTGCCTGTCCTGCAGCTTGAAACCCACAAACTGGTAGAACGCCAGGATAGCGGCACCCAGCTTTTCGGTCACCATGATCCACGACCACCCGGTGAACAGGCTGAAGCCGACTGCCAGTGCCAGCAACAGCGCCATGGTCGAGCCGGTAAAGCCGAGCAGACCTCTCAGCAAGCCGTCGATGACACTACCCAGCATACCGCCGGCCGCCAGCGGCAAATCCGCCGGCAATGGCCGGATATGGCCGGATTCCAGCGTGGCAGATGCCAGGATTAGCAAGCCGAACCCGACCAAATTGAAGAGCAGCAATGGGCGTTTGCTCTCCACCAGTTCCAGGCGCAGGTACACCAGCCATATGGCGTAAAACGCGAACACCACCCACCACCACGCGGAAAAACCGAACAGGTAAAGCATCATGTCCGACACCCATGCGCCTACCACCCCACCGGCGTTAGATACAACGGCATCGTCGGTGGCACTGTGCGACCACGAGGGGTCGTCGCGGTGGTAACTGAAGAGGATAACGGCAAGGTAGATACCGACCACGAACAAGGCCAGCCACCAGGCTTCCTTGACTACGCGTGAAGTTTCGGGCGAAACGGATTCTGTGTTTTTGACGAGCCGGCTATTCAGCGGGACAGTTTTTTTGCGAGAAAAAAAATTTGGGAAAAACAAGATGATTCAGCACCTTCAGCAAGATATTCTCGGCAGATTATAGCAGTATCAACCACTATAGTTATGCCCCGCAATTGGCGTAAAATCATAATTTTCACGCATACCTCTTCCTGATGACCCTTACCGAACTACGCTACGTTGTTGCCGTTTCACGGGAACGTCATTTCGGGCGTGCAGCCGATGCCTGCTTCGTCAGCCAGCCCACCTTGAGTGTCGGCATCAAGAAACTGGAAGAGGAACTAGGCCTGGTCATTTTCGAGCGCGGATCCAGTGAGATCACGCTGACGCCGGTGGGTGAACGAATCGTGGCACAGGCATCCCGCGTACTGGAGGAAGCCGAAAGCCTGAAATTCATCGCTGAGCAAAGCGGCGACGCACTTGCCCACCCCTTGCGCATCGGCGCCATCTACACCATCGGCCCCTACCTGCTGCCGCAGATATTGCCGCTGATGCGCGAACGTGCGCCGGCGATGCAACTCATCATCCAGGAAAGTTTTACCCACCAGTTACGCGAACAGCTTAAGCGGGGCAAACTGGATGTGATCATCATCTCGCTCCCGTTCTCTGAACCGGGAGTGGTGACGCAACCCCTATACGACGAGCCCTTCCAACTAGCTTTGCCTTCCAGCCATGCATGGGCGAAAAAAACCAGCATCGCGCCGAAATCGCTGGGCAATGAAACAGTGCTCCTGCTGGGCGAAGGCCACTGCTTCCGCGATCAAGTACTTAAGATATGTCCGCAACTGGGAACCCACCAGACGGCAAGCGGCATCCAGCAGACGCTGGAAGGCAGCTCGCTGGAGACCATACGCTATATGGTGACGTCGGGCGTGGGCATGACCATCTTGCCGGTGACCGCCTGCCTGCCGACGCGTGAAGAAAACCGCATGCTAACGTTCAAGCCGTTCACATCACCAGTGCCCATGCGGCGAGTGGCGCTTGCCTGGCGTAGCAGTTTCCCCCGGCCAGAAGCGATACAGATGGTGCGTGATGCCATCCTTGCGGCAAACCTCACTGGCATTTTTCCGCTGGATTTACCGCCAACTTCGGGATAAGGTCAGCGTATTGGAATCATCATTAAATAGTCGCCAAGCTATAGGAAAATCTTATCAGTTGTATTTACACAATCAATTTGCGCTATTAGATGCATGAACCTAATATGCTTGCAGCAGTCATTTAAGCAGTAGTAACTAACCAGTTGTTAAAAAAGTCCTTCACACACTCAGGAGCGAATCATGGATATTGGAATCACACAAAAAGACCGTAAAAAAGTAGCCGAAGGATTATCTAAATTCCTGGCCGATACCTATACCCTTTACCTGAAGACGCATTATTTCCACTGGAACGTGACAGGCCCGCAATTCCGCACCCTGCACCTCATGTTCGAAGAACAGTACAACGAACTGTGGCTGGCAACCGACCTGATCGCCGAGCGTATCCGTTCACTGGATTTCTTCACGCCGGGTACTTACAGCGATTTCTCCAAGCTGACCAGCATCAAGGAAACCACCACCGTGCCTTCCGCTGAACAGATGATCGCCCAGCTTGTGGATGGCCATGAAACAGTAGCGCGCGTAGCACGCAACCTGGTCGCCATTGCCGATGAAGGCTCAGACGAAGCCACTGCCGACCTGGCGACGCAGCGCCTGCAAGTGCATGAAAAAGAAGCATGGATGTTGCGCAGCCTGCTGGGCGACCGTTCTGCCACTAAGCTGGACA
>JAZKEL010000356.1:0-5297 GCA_040387075.1 Pseudomonadota bacterium | reverse complement strand
TAGCCTGGTATCGCCGACCAGCCTGGTATCGGTCATGCTGGCGAACAATGAAACAGGCGTGATCCAGGATATCGCAGAGATTGCGGAGATTGCCAGGAAACACCAGGCATTCATGCATACCGATGCAGTGCAGGCTCTGGGCAAGATCAAGGTGGATTTCAGCGACTTGAATGTGCATGCCATGACGCTGTCGTCGCATAAGATAAACGGCCCCCAGGGTGCCGGTGCCTTGATCCTGGACAAACGCGTAGATATCCAGCCCCTGCTGTTAGGCGGCGGACAGGAAAAAGGATTGCGTAGCGGGACAGAGAATGTAGCCGCGATTGTCGGTTTCGGCACCGCCTGCGAGCTGATCAACAAGGAATTGCTCCAGCGCACAGCAACAGTCAGGCACATGCGTGATCGCCTGGAGCAGGGACTGAAGCAATTGGATGCAATGCTTTTCGGCGACCGGGTGGAACGCTTACCGAATACGAGTTTTTTTGCGTTTCCCGGCATCGAGGGCGAAACGCTGGTGATGGCGCTGGATCGCAAAGGGTATGCAGTAGCCAGCGGTTCGGCCTGCTCCAGCGACAGCAGCGAACCCAGCCATGTATTACTGGCGATGGGCATAGAACACGATATAGCGAAAGGTGCCGTACGGGTAAGCCTTTCCAGCGGCAACAGCATCGAGCAGGTGGAGGCATTCCTGCTGGTGCTGCAAGGTGAATTAAGCAGGTTAAGGCAGTTAACAGCCATCGCAATGTAGCCTGGCTGCGGTTGATAGATTAAGTTTTTGAGGATAGAGCATGAGCGTACATACCCCGATATACCTGGATTATTCTGCTACCACTCCGACAGATCCACGGGTGGCAGAAAAGATGATTCCTTACCTGACCGAGCATTTCGGCAATCCGGCATCGCGCAGCCATCCGTTCGGCTGGACCGCAGAGAAAGCCGTGGAAAATGCGCGCGAAGAAGTCGCCAAGCTGGTGAATGCGGATCCGCGTGAAATCGTGTGGACATCCGGTGCGACAGAATCGAATAACCTGGCGATCAAGGGTGCAGCCAACTTTTACAGCGGTAAGGGCAAACACATCATTACCATCCAGACCGAGCACAAAGCCGTGCTGGATGCAGTGCGCGAGCTGGAGCGCGTCGGCGTTGAGGCCACATATTTGGCACCGGAGCCGGATGGCCTGGTCGACCTGGAAAAATTCCGTGCAGCGATTCGTCCCGATACCGTGCTGGCCTCTGTCATGCTTGTTAATAATGAAATCGGCGTGATCCAGGACATTGAGGCCATCGGTAATATCTGCCGTGCCAATAACGTGATCTTCCATGTGGATGCAGCACAGGCCACTGGCAAGGTTGTCATCGACCTGGAAAAATTGCCGGTCGACTTAATGAGCTTTTCCGCCCACAAAACCTACGGCCCAAAAGGCATAGGCGCTTTATATGTACGCCGCAAACCGCGTATCCGCATCGAAGCGCAGATGCATGGCGGCGGGCACGAGCGCGGCATGCGCTCAGGCACACTGGCTACCCACCAGATCGTCGGCATGGGTGAGGCATTCCGCATCGCGCGCGAAGAGATGGACTTGGAAAATGCACGCATCCGCCGCCTGCGCGACCGCTTGCTGCATGGCCTGCAGGATATCGACGAGGTATACGTAAATGGCGACCTTAAGCATCGCGTGCCGCACAACTTGAACATCAGCTTCAATTTCGTCGAAGGCGAGTCGTTGATCATGGCAGTGAAGGATATTGCTGTATCATCCGGGTCTGCGTGTACCTCCGCCAGCCTGGAGCCGTCTTATGTGTTGCGTGCACTTGGCCGTTCCGACGAGTTGGCGCATAGCTCGATCCGTTTCTCGATCGGCCGCTTCACCAGCGAGGAAGACATCGATTACACCATTGAGTTGATGAAGAGCAAGATCGACAAGTTGCGTGAGTTATCGCCGTTATGGGATATGCATTTGGAAGGCGTTGATTTAAGTAAGGTCGAGTGGGCTGCCCACTAGGAATTGGACTGGTGGCATGCATGCTATTGGCAAGCAAGCTGACCAGATACCAATTTCTTCAATGTACGATTAAGGAGAACTACCATGGCTTATAGCGATAAAGTATTAGACCACTATGAAAATCCACGTAACGTGGGCACTTTGGATAAAAACGACGTCAATGTCGGCACCGGCATGGTTGGCGCGCCGGCTTGCGGCGACGTGATGAAACTGCAGATCAAGGTCAACGACGCCGGCATCATCGAAGATGCTAAATTCAAGACCTACGGCTGCGGCTCGGCGATCGCCTCCAGCTCACTGGTGACCGAATGGCTTAAGGGCAAGACCCTGGACCAGGCAGCCGAAATCAAGAACTCAGCGATCGCTGAAGAGCTGGCCTTGCCACCAGTGAAGATCCATTGCTCCGTATTGGCGGAAGATGCCATTAAAGCGGCGGTAGCCGATTTAAAATCTAAACAGCCTGCCGCTGCGGTTGCCGCATAGGAGTTGCAATGGCCATCACCCTGACCGAAACCGCTGCCAGCCGTGTTGAAAAATTCCTTGCCAATCGCGGCAAGGGTATTGGGCTGCGCCTGGGTGTTAAAACCACGGGCTGCTCCGGCATGGCGTATACGCTGGAATTCGTGGATGACATGCTGCCTGAAGACATCGCATTCGAAAGCCATGGCGTGAAGGTGATCGTCGATCCGAAAAGCCTGGTCTACATAGACGGCACGGAACTGGACTTTACCAAGGAAGGCCTGAACGAAGGGTTCAAGTTCAATAACCCAAACGTAAAAGATGAATGCGGTTGCGGCGAAAGCTTTACTGTCTGATCCATTGCGGCGGCGGTCTACTTCAGCTTAACGATTCACGTTCGCTCTATGCCTGATACCACTTCGCTACCCCGGTTACACCAGAATTATTTCGAGTTGTTGGCCATGCCTGTCGGCTACTCCATCGATCTTGCATTGCTGGACCAGCACTATCGCAAGTTACAAAGCGAAGTACATCCTGACCGCTTCGTGGCGGCAAGCAGTGCCGATCAATTGCAGTCGATACAACTGGCCACCGTGGTTAACGATGCGTATCGCACTTTGAAAAACCCCACGACCCGCGCACGTTACCTGCTGCAACTACAGGGCATAGAAACCCTGGAAGAAAGCAACACGGCCATGCCGGCCGATTTCCTGATGCTGCAGATGGAGTGGCGTGAAGCGGCTGAAGATGCCGAAGCGGCCCATGACATTAGTGCACTGGAAACCTTGATAGCCGAAATAGACCGCTTATCAAAAGAACTGCAGGCTACTTTAGCCGATGCATTGGCAAGCCAGGCCACCTGGACGGATGCAGCAGAAACCGTCCGTAAATTAAGCTTTATCGATAAAGTGCGGGCAGACATTACCCAGACTGTTGAAACGTTAGAGAACGCTGCTATTTAAGACCCTGGTGTAAATAAGACTGTGGTGTATACCACCAGACTAGAAAATTTAGAATCAAGACCCGTTCAGAAAACGACCACATGGCTTTATTACAAATCGCAGAACCAGGCATGAGCGCCGCACCGCACCAGCACAAGCTGGCGGTGGGCATTGACCTTGGCACCACCAATTCGCTGGTCGCGACAGTGCGTAGCGGCATGAGCACGGTGCTGCACGATGAGCATGGCCATGCCCTGTTACCTTCCGTTGTCCATTACCTGGAGAACGGCGGCATCGAAGTCGGCCATGTTGCCCAGGGACAGCAAAGCGCAGACCCGAAAAATGCCATCAGTTCCATCAAGCGCTTCATGGGACGTGGGATTAACGACATTCCCGATATCACCCATGTGCCTTACCGCTTTATCGATGCCCCCGGCATGGTGCAGATCGAAACGCGTGCCGGCATCAAAAGCCCGGTGGAGATTTCTGCCGAGATACTCAAGTCCTTAAAAGCCCGTGCGGAAAAAGCCTTTGGCATTCAAGATGGGAGTGGCGAATTGACTGGTGCTGTCATCACAGTTCCCGCCTATTTCGACGATGCCCAGCGCCAGGCGACTAAAGATGCCGCCCGCCTGGCTGGCCTGAATGTGCTCAGGCTGCTGAACGAGCCCACCGCTGCTGCCGTGGCCTACGGCCTGGATAATGGCTCCGAGGGCGTCTATGTGATCTACGACCTCGGCGGTGGCACCTTCGATATCTCCATATTGCGACTGTCCAAAGGCGTGTTCGAAGTACTGGCGACCAATGGCGACTCGGCGCTGGGCGGCGATGACTTCGACCACCGCATCTTCTGCTGGATACTGGAGCAGGCCAAATTGCCGCCGCTCAATCAGGAAGACACCCGGCTGCTGCTCACCAAAGCGCGTGGTGCCAAAGAATGGCTGAGCGAAAACTCCGAGGCGGAAATCATCAGCGTACTCAGCACCGGTACGCTGGTTAATGTCAAACTAAGTGCAGACAAGTTTATTGAACTCACCCAGACCCTGGTGGCTAAAACCATAGGCCCTACCCGCAAAGCCATGCGCGACGCCGGGCTGGCACTGGACGAAGTAAAGGGCGTGGTCATGGTGGGCGGTGCTACCCGCATGCCGCATGTGCGACAGGCCGTCGCCGAATATTTCAAGCAGGAGCCCCTGACTAACCTGGATCCGGATAAAGTCGTGGCCCTGGGCGCTGCCATCCAGGCCAATGTGCTGGCAGGCAACCGCAGCGACGACGACCTGCTGTTACTGGATGTCATCCCCTTATCGCTTGGGCTGGAAACCATGGGCGGACTGGTGGAAAAAGTGATTCCGCGCAACTCCACCCTGCCGGTGGCACGTGCCCAGGAATTCACCACATTTAAAGACGGCCAGACCGCGATGAGCATCCAGGTCGTTCAAGGTGAGCGCGAACTGGTATCCGACTGCCGCTCGCTGGCAAAATTCGAGTTACGCGGCATACCGCCTATGCCGGCAGGGGCCGCTCGCATACGCGTCACTTTCCAGGTGGATGCGGATGGATTGCTCTCGGTGACTGCACGCGAACAGCAAAGCGGCGTAGAGGCCAACATCGTGGTCAAGCCTTCGTATGGCCTGTCGGAAGATGAAATCGCCGGCATGCTCAAAGCATCGTTTGCCTCTGCCGAGGATGACAAGCGCACGAGAGTATTGCGTGAGGCGCAAGTGGATGCCCAGCGCCTGCTGGAAGCCATCGAGGCCGCTCTGGAAAAGGACGGCGATAGCCTGCTCGACGCAAATGAAAAACAGCAGATCATGGATGAAATGAATGCCCTGAGATCGGCTACCATGGCCGATGACAGCCAGGCTATTAATTCAGCGGCTGAAACACTGAA
>JAZKEL010000355.1:0-2318 GCA_040387075.1 Pseudomonadota bacterium | reverse complement strand
ATGAGGATATCTGGCAGCGCACCCAACTGGTGTGTGTCTGCTCGCCCGGCAACCCATCCGGCAAGGTCATGAGCCTGGATGAATGGCAGGTGCTGTTTGCGCTCTCCGACCGTTACGGGTTCACCATCGCCGCCGACGAATGCTATTCGGAGATTTATTTCGATGAGGCGAGACCGCCGTTAGGCGCATTGCAGGCCGCGCATCAACTGGGGCGGGATTACACGAGGCTGGTGATCTTCAGCTCGCTTTCCAAGCGCTCCAATGTGCCCGGCATGCGGTCGGGGTTCGTCGCTGGCGATGCCAGGATACTGGAGAAATTCCTGCTCTACCGTACCTACCACGGTTGCGCCATGAGCCCGACCGTGCAGGCCGCCAGCATCGCCGCCTGGAATGACGAAGCACATGTCGTCGAGAATCGCCGGCTGTATGACGAAAAATTCAAGGTCGTCACGCCATTGCTGAAAGGCGTGCTGGATGTGGACATTCCTGACGGGGCATTCTACTTGTGGGGCCGTACCCGTATTGCAGATACCGAATTCGCACAAAAGCTCTACCGCGATTTCAACGTCACCGTACTGCCCGGCAGTTTCCTTGCCAGGGATGCCCATGGCGTGAATCCAGGCAGGAATTTCATCCGCATGGCGCTGGTTGCCTCGCTGGAAGAGTGTATCGAGGCGGCACACCGCATACAGCTGATGAGCAAGCAGGCCTTGTAATGCAGGCCTGCCGTGCGGGAGTTGATGCAGGGCATCCACTAATTGAAACCATCAATGAAAGTTCGGAAATGAGAGTACGGCTATGAGAGTACAGCCATGAAAAAACTGCTGTTCATTCTCGTCATCGCCGCAGGCTTCTGGCACTGGAAGACCGGGCAGGTTGGCACCATCCCGTCCATCGACAGTGCCGGCAACCCCGTCGTTGTCGCCTTTACCTTCTCTCAATGCGGCAGCCCCTGCGACGACATCATCGCCAGCCTGAAACGCAGGGGCGTGCCGTTCAATGAAATCGTCGTGGACCATTATGACCCAGGCAGCGACCAGTATAAATTGTGGCAAAAATACGGTACCCAGCAGTTCCCGCTGGTGGTAGCCGGCAAGGAAAAATCGCTCGGCAGCGGACAATCCGAACTTGTGGGCTTGCTGGCCGCCAATTACCGGGATAAATACCTGACGGCCAGTGAAGCCAAGTACTACCAGCGCCATTTCGACGCCAGCGGCAAGCCTAATGTGGTTCTGTACGGCACCGACTGGTGCCCTTCGTGCGCTGCCTTGCGCAAGGAAATGCGCGAAGATGGCACGAGTTTCGTCGATATCGACATAGAGAAATCAGAGGATTACCGCGACATGGTGCAAACCATGGAGATTCCAGGCTATCCCGCAGTATGGGTAGGCTATCGCCGGGTTCGAGGGCATACGCTTGCTGCTGTCAAAGACGCAATGTAATCCACTTTTAGTTAATACCAACTATGAGGATAATCAGGTAATAAACTGATTTATATAATTAAATACATCATCTTCAAATTGCGGATGAAGACAGTCCACCTCTTGCGTATCGTTCATCCCACGTAACCACGTCAGTTGGCGTTTGGCCAGTTGCCGTGTGGCAGCGATCCCCCTCTCACGCAACTCCGCGAGATCATATTCCCCGTCCATGTGCTGCAGTGCCTGCCGATAACCGACGCAGCGCATGGCCGGCGTTTCAGGTCCGAGCTCGGGATACGCTGTCCGTAAACGATGCACTTCGTCCAGGAAACCTTGTTGCAACATGGTATCGAAACGCGTTGCAATGCGTTCGTGCAGTACTTTACGGTCGCTGGGTACCAGGGCGATTTTGAGTAATCTGTACGGTAAATCGTCACCCGTAGACTGCTTATGCAATGCCGACATGGTCTGGCCGCTTAACGCATGCACCTCAAGCGCGCGCTGTATACGCTGCGAATCGCCTGGTTCCAGCCTTGCAGCAGTTTCAGGATCGATCTCTGCCAGCTTGGCATGCATAGCCGACCAGCCTATCTCAAGCGCTTGCGCATCCAGCCTGGCTCGCACTTCAATATCGGCTTCCGGCAACTGGCTTAAACCGCCCTGCAAGGCCTTGAAGTACAGCATGGTGCCGCCTACCAGCAACGGAATCTTGCCGCGGGCCGTGATATCTGCCATCAGGCGCAACGCATCGTTACGGAAATGGGCGGCCGAATACACATGCGTGGGCTCGATCACGTCGACCAGATGATGCGGAGCAATAGCCAGCGTAGCGGCATCCGGCTTGGCCGTGCCGATATCCATGCCTTTGTAGACCAGGGCGGAATCGACACTGATGAG
>JAZKEL010000354.1:4858-5069 GCA_040387075.1 Pseudomonadota bacterium | reverse complement strand
ATCCCGTATCTCTCGCAGCAACTGGAAAGGCTATTGCAGAGCGCGAAACCGCCTGTCGCCATCGGCGAGATCGGCCTGGATTTTTTCATTGAAGGCTATGATCGCGAACGGCAGGAATTTTTTTTCGTAGAACAACTCAAGCTGGCGCAAAAATTCGAATTGCCGGTCATTCTGCATGTGCGGCGTTCGGTCGACATCATCCTCAAGCATT
>JAZKEL010000354.1:0-4848 GCA_040387075.1 Pseudomonadota bacterium | reverse complement strand
AAGCTAAAAAATGCCGGTATTGCGCATGCATTTAACGGCAGTCATCAACAGGCAAAGGTCTTGATAGACTTGGGTTTCAAGCTTGGCTTTGGCGGTGCCATGACCTATGGGCGCGCACTGCATATCCGGGAACTGGCTTCTGTATTGCCTCTGGAGGCTATCGTTCTGGAGACGGATGCCCCGGATATTCCCCCGGAATGGCTGGGGCATCGTGGCAGGAACATGCCGGATCAGCTGGTAAAGATCGCACAGGTTCTTGCAGACTTACGTCAGCGTCCAATGGCTGAGATAGCCCGTGCCACAACGCTTAACGCCTTGCAGATACTGCCTGGACTAAGGCAGTAAAATCGTCAGTTATGCACACCACCTCATGTGCTACTTTAACTAATGTTAAAAAATGTTAATAATCCAATGACATACGATAAGCCATTGATTATTAATAAATAAATTTAAGATTAAAAATTGAGCGATTTTAAAAAAGCGTTACAGAATGCCAAGTTACATTTTTAAGTCACAGCTATCCACAATTTTATCCACAGATTTTGTGGATAGGAATTCTTCCTATTCAAGATATAAAAAAATGCAAGCGAAAAAATGCTCTTTAATGAACATTTTTAATAAGGAAATGCTTTAAATATGATTAAAAACTATTGTTATTGACGAGTATTTATGCAGTCAACAGAGCGATAGCTTGAAACTTTATGCAAACCACACATGAAAAGACATTGTGAACAATAGATCATGAAAAAAGACGGGCTGCATTACACCAGTATCTGGCGGCTTGCGGACAGGCAGGCGGTAGAAGTGATAGACCAGACCAGGCTGCCGCACGAGTTCAGCATTGTCAGCATCGGCAGTGTAGATGCCATGGTGGTTGCGATCAAAAGCATGCAGGTACGCGGTGCGCCGTTGATAGGCGCTGCCGCTGCCTACGGAATAGCCCTGGCCACCCTGGAGGCCGGCAAGCAGGCCGACGGCGATGCGCACATCAGGAGTAGTGCGCGGAAATTGCTGGATAGCCGGCCTACCGCAGTCAATTTACGCTGGGCTGTAGACCGCATGCTGCTGGCCTTGCAGGGCATCGCCCCTTCAAGCCGCGTAGATACTGCCTGGCAGGAGGCTGCTGCCATCTGTGCCGAAGACGTGGAGACCAACCGAAGCATCGGGCAGCACGGACTTGGCGTGATACGGCAGTTGGTCGAAAGCAGGTCGGCAGCTGGCAATCCCGTCAGCACGCAGCATCCCTTGAATATCCTCACCCATTGCAACGCAGGCTGGCTGGCCGCCGTCGATTGGGGCACGGCCCTGGCACCGATATATGCAGCGCACGATGCCGGCATCGCAGTGCACGTGTGGGTCGATGAAACCCGGCCGCGCAACCAGGGTGCGAGCCTGACCGCATGGGAGCTGGCCCAGCACGGCTTGCCGTATACCGTGATCAGCGATAACGCAGGCGGCCACCTGATGCAGCATGGCCAGGTGGATATGGTGATTGTGGGGGCCGACCGGGTCACCGCCAGGGGGGATGTGTGCAATAAGATCGGAACCTACCTCAAGGCGCTGGCTGCCTACGACAACGGCGTGCCATTTTATGCGGCGGTGCCTTCCCCCACCATCGACTGGGGCATGCAGGACGGCATCGCCGAGATCCACATCGAAGAACGCCCTGGCGATGAAGTGCGGCTGGTAACGGGCAAGCTGGTAACCGATCAAGCGGAAAGCGGCAGGATAGCCACCGTCAATATATTGCCGGATGGCAGTCCGGTGGCAAACCCAGCGTTTGACGTAACGCCGGCGCGCCTGGTGACCGGCATCATCACCGAGCGCGGGCTATGTGCCCCCGCCAGCCTGGAGGCGCTGTTCCATGCTGTTGCGTGAATCCCTGTTGCAGACCACCCGCAAGCTTGCCGAGCTCGGCTTGAATCGCGGGACGTCCGGCAATGCCAGCGTGCGCGACGGCAGCGGGCTGCTGGTCACGCCTTCCGGCATGGATATCGAGGCGATGACACCGCATCACATGGTCGCCATGGATATGGATGGCGCTGTGCATGACCCCATGACGCAGGATAACGCCGACACAGTGAAGCCTAGCTCCGAGTGGCGATTCCACCGCGATATCCTGCGGGCCAGGCCCGAGGCCGGTGCCGTGATCCATACCCATTCCGTATTCGCGACGACGCTGGCCTGCCTGCGCCGCGACATACCGCCTTTCCATTACATGATCGCGGTGGGCGGTGGCGATAGCATCCGTTGCGCCCCTTATGCACTGTTCGGTTCGCAGGATTTGTCCGATAAAGCCTTGCTTGCATTACAAGGCAGGCGCGCATGCCTGCTGGCCAACCACGGCATGCTGGCTATCGGCGAAACGCTGAACGAGGCGCTGGATGTGGCGGTGGAGGTGGAAACACTGTGCGAGCTTTACTTACGCGCCTTGCAGGTGGGAGAGCCGGCATTGTTGAACGAGCAGGAAATGGCCGATGTGGTTGCGCAATTCAAGGGTTACAGCAAGTGGGCTAAGCCGGCCTGAGCAGGCCGCTGCCGGGGATTATTCCTGCAATAAGCCGCCTGCAGCACGCACCTGGTTGCGGCCGTTGGCTTTGGCCAGGTAGAGGGCGTCGTCGGCAAGGCGTATTAATATATCCTGGTCGTTGGCGTGCACCGGGAATGCCGATACGCCACACGACATCGTGGTCTTGATGATTTTTCCCTTGTATTCGAAATCGATGCTGGCAAACGTCTGGCGCCAGTTTTCCGCGCGCTCGATGGCATGCTCCAGCGAGGCGCCTGGCAACACTGCCAGGAACTCCTCCCCGCCGTAGCGGCACACGATATCTTCGCTCCTGGTCAGTTCCTGGAGCAGTAGGGCAGTGGATTGCAGCACCATGTCGCCCGCTTCATGCCCATGGTTGTCGTTGATCTTCTTGAAGAAATCGATGTCCATGATGACGATGGCGATCGGCATGCTTTCCCGGTTGCAGCGAGCCAGTTCACGGTCGAAGGTATCGTCCAGGTAACGCCTGTTGAACAGGTTGGTGAGCGGGTCGCGCGTGACCTGCTCCTGCAGTTGCGCCTGCAGTTCGTGGATTTCCGCATACTGTGTCTGCAGTTGCTGGTGGGCCGCTTCTAGGCTTTCCCGTGCATTGCGCTGCTCGGTCACATCGGTACCTACGCTGCAGACTTCCACCAGCCTGCCTTCAGCATCGAAAATGGCGCCGTTGGACCAGGCGATCCAGACGCGCTCGCCATTCTTTCGTATATTCTCGTTGATGTTGATGCGGTAGTTTTTAATGTCATGGAAGATGTCTTCTATCATCTGCCGCAGGTCGCGGTTGGTCATGCTTTCCACTTCCGGCACGATGGTACCTACCACATGCTGGCCGATCAGTTCCCCCGGTGCGAAACCGAAAAAATCTTCGGCATAGGTGTTCATAAACAGGATATGGCCATCCGGGCTCATGTGCAGAATAGGGCTGCGTGCACTCTCTATGAGCGTTCTATAGTGCGTTTCACTTTTTTTGAGCGCGAATTCGGTTTTCTTGCGGCTGGTGATATCTCGGCATGCCATGAAAACTGCCTGCGGTTCCTCCTGGAGATGCCGGATCACCATGCCGTTTATCTCAAGCCAGAAAACACCGTCTTTCTTGTGGTAGGCAGCATATTCCTGGCTGCCTAGGAATTTCCCTTCCAGTATCTGCGAGAAATGTTCGCGCGCACGCAAGGCATCGTCAGGCACCAGCAGGTCGAACAGGCTGCTGCCGAGCAGGCTGTCACGGCTGGTGTAGCCCAGCAGGGGCAGGCTATGCTCGGAGACATCCAGCACTTTGCCGACCAAGTCGACGATCAGCGAAGGGTCGGGCGTAAACGCCAGCACTTGCCGGTAGAAGGCGATAGCATCTGCTGGCAGGGTTTCAGGGTGCGTATTCATAGGTGGCTTTACAGGTATTGTTTATTTTTTTAACCGGCAAGACTTCACACGTGATTGAAGATAGATTAATTACGGCATATATCGACAATTTTTGAATGCAATTTAAATGGCAATTTTTTCAATCCACTAGCCATGCAGTATTTGTGCCATAAACGCTATAATCGTGGGTCCGGCTGCAATTCCAGCGTGGCCGGTATAGTACTATAGTATTCATAAAGTCGTAATGATGCCTCACCATAATAACCGTCCAATGACGGAAAGAGCCTGCATGAAACGTAATTTCCACGCACTGCTTGCCTGCATAACTGCGCTATCCATCTGCCTGGCAGTTTCACTTGCCTGGGCTACCCCCGCGCCTGCCCCGGATGAAAAAATCCTGCCTATCCCTTCCTCCCGCGCACAAACCCTGTATTCGAAAGCCCAGGATGACCTGTTGCAGATACGCGTACTTTTGAAGAACGGCCGTACGCAGTCGTCGGTAGGCTCCGGCTTCCTGGTCGGCAGTACCAACCTGGTGGTGACTAATTACCACGTGGTGTCGCAGTTCGCGCTGGAGCCGGAAACCTATTTCGGCGAGTACGTGGATACGCACGGGCAGCGTGGCAGCGTAAAACTACTGGCAGTGGATGCGTTGCACGACCTGGCCGTGGTGCAGGTCGGCCGCCAGGGTAAAGGCTATTTCAACATCCCGGATGCATTACCAACCCTGACCCAGGGACAATACCTGTATTCCCTGGGAAATCCGCTGGACCTGGGATTTGCCATCTCGGAAGGGTCCTACAACGGTGTCATCGGACGCGGATTCTATGACCAGTTGATGTTTACCGGCCCCATCAATGCGGGCATGAGCGGCGGGCCCAATGTCACCGAAGACGGGCGGGTGGCAGGCGTCAACGTATCCAAACGGCTGGACGGCGAGCTGG
>JAZKEL010000353.1:0-11222 GCA_040387075.1 Pseudomonadota bacterium | reverse complement strand
GAGATTTCTTCCAGCATCTTGTCGCGGTAATTGCTGATGCGGTCATGCTCAGGCAACTGCCATGTCAGGCCTAATGCCCATCCACGCGGCATGATGGTCACTTTATGCACAGGATCGGCCTTGGGCAACAACTTGGCTACCACGGCATGGCCGGATTCGTGGAATGCTGTATTGCGGCGTTCGTCTTCACGCATGACCATAGATTTGCGTTCAGGGCCCATGTAGATCTTGTCTTTTGCATCCTCAAAGTCGGCCATGTCCACGGTGCGCTTGCTACGACGCGCGGCAAACAATGCTGCCTCATTCACCAGGTTGGCCAGGTCGGCACCTGAGAAGCCAGGCGTACCCCGGGCGATGATGTCGGCCTTGACGTCAGCATCGATAGGCACCTTGCGCATATGCACCAGCAAAATCTGCTCGCGACCGCGGATATCCGGCAAACCAACCATCACCTGGCGGTCGAAACGGCCTGGACGCAGCAATGCTTTATCCAGCACGTCGGCACGGTTGGTCGCCGCGATAACGATGACGCCGGAATTCGGCTCGAAACCGTCCATTTCTACCAGCATCTGGTTAAGCGTCTGCTCGCGCTCATCGTTGCCGCCGCCTGTACCTGCACCGCGATGACGGCCTACCGCATCGATTTCATCGATGAAGATGATGCAAGGTGCCGCTTTCTTAGCCTGGTCGAACATATCGCGTACGCGGGCAGCACCCACACCGACGAACATTTCCACAAAATCGGAACCGGAAATGGTGAAGAACGGCACTTTGGCTTCGCCAGCAATGGCTTTCGCCAGTAAAGTCTTACCGGTACCTGGAGGGCCCACCATCAGGATACCGGTAGGGATACGACCGCCCAGCTTCTGGAACTTGGTCGGGTCACGCAGGAATTCCACAAGCTCCGCCACTTCTTCTTTGGCTTCGTCGCAACCGGCCACATCGGCGAATGTGGTCTGATTACTGTTTTCATCGAGCTGGCGAGCTTTGCTCTTGCCGAACGAGAACGCACCGCCCTTGCCGCCGCCCTGCATCTGGCGCATGAAGAATATCCACACGCCGATCAGCAGGATCATCGGGAACCAGGAAACGAAGATGCTCATCAACAGGGACTGCTCTTCTTCAGGCTTGGCCTCGACAATGACATTATTCTTGAGCAGGTCTGACACCAGCCATGGATCGGATGGCGCATAGGTATTGAATTTTTTGCCGTCATTGCTGACGCCGCGCAGCACGCGCCCATCGATGGTCACTTTGGCGATACGGCCGTGTTTGACTTCATCGATGAACTGGGAGTAGACCACCTGGCCATCCGCCGTATTCTTGACGGCGAATTGATTGAATACGGTGACAAGCACCAGTACGACGATAAGCCAGATAGCGATATTCTTTACTAGATTGTTCAAAATCACATCCTTATTTAAAAAAGGAAATTTGAAGTTAGCATTTCAAATTCAATACTAGCCAAATTTAATTCTAGCCTTATTTTGGTCCACTTTTGAGCTTAATGGAACATATTTCAATGCACATACCCTGCTTACTCCTTGAGAAATCACTAAGGCTTTCTCTTCAGGCCCAGCAGATACACCTCACTACTACGGTCACGTGATGCCTTGGGTTTTCGCGTGGCAACTTTCTCGAAACCGTCCCGCATGCTTTTCATTATTTCCTCGAAACCGGAACCAACGAAAACTTTGACCAGAAAGTTCCCGCCCGGTTTCAACCATTTCAGGCTAAATTCCAATGCTAGCTCAGCCAGATAGGCCACATTCGCCTGATCAACCGAACTAATACCCGTTATATTGGGGGCCATATCGGCAATTACAAGGTCAATCTGCTTACCGCCCAGCATATTTTCCAGTTGCTCCAGTACCGAAGCTTCGCGGAAATCGCCCTGGATAAAATCAACACCGGGGATAGGCATCATCTCCAACAAATCCAGGCCGATGATACGCCCCTGTCCCTTTAGCCTCTGCACCGCCACCTGCGACCAGCTGCCCGGGGTTGAGCCCAGGTCGACGATGGTCATGCCTGGCTTGATGAGCCTGTCTTTATCGTCCACCTCGGTAAGCTTATAAGCAGCGCGCGCGCGATAACCGTCCCGCTGCGCTCGCTTCACGAACTCGTCGTTGACGTGCTCCTGCATCCACCCTTTGCTGGTTTTGCTTTTTTTCATTCAGTCGTTTTCATGGAAAAACTTTAAGGAAGAGATATCGCTGCGAGATAAAACAGCAGGATAAACCAGTGTGATAAAATGCACGCCTTTTTGAATCAACAAGATACCTTTAATGAACTCCAAACAAATTAGCTATTTGCGCTCGCTGGGCCACAAACTGAGTCCGGTCGTGATGATAGGCAATAATGGCCTGACTGAAAATGTTTTACAGGAAATCGAAGTCAGCCTGAAAGCGCATGAACTGATTAAAATCAAGGTGTTTGGCGACGACCGCGCGCAACGCATACAAATTCTTGAAGAGATTTGCGGTAAAACGGGTGCGCTCGCAGTGCATCATATAGGCAAACAGCTCGTGGTATACCGCGCAGCAGACAAGCCAAAAATAGTAATCCCGGCTAAATAGCGTCGCTAAACCTGCTAACTACGCAGGTTTCAAAAAGGCCTATTGCCGTGCCTTGATCACCAATACCAGGCCAAGCAGGCTTTCAATCAGGTAGGCAATGCTGGCGACGCCGTGCCATGTTTTGAAACGGTTGGCAAAAACACTCTGCATCACATCCGCAGGCATGGCTTCTGCCTTAAGCTCGGCCATCATCGGCTGTATGCCGAAATGGCCGGCCAGTACCAGCAGTAACATGATCAATACCGACCAGAAGAAACCCTGTTTTAAAGCCGGCGTACCAAAGCGGATTAGCCTGTGAAGCAATAGGTAAAATGCGCTGGCAATGCCGACGTAGGCCACCAGCTCGAACATCTTGCCTGCAAGCATACCGGCCGTCTGCTTATCATCCAGCGTATAAAACAGGGTAGGAGCCGCCAGGTAACCGATGGCCCAGAGTGCGCCGACCCAGAGGGTGATCACGATTAAAGCAAGTTTGTCCGGCCAGGCATTCATGTTATGGCTTAGATGTACTGCACATTCAATACTTCATACGAACGGATACCGGACGGCGCCATGACTTCCGCCACATCGCCTTCTACCTTGCCAATAAGGGCGCGGGAGATAGGTGAACTCACGGAAATCTTGCCGCTCTTGATGTCGGCTTCGTCGTCGCCGACGATCTGGTAGGTGGTGACGTTGCCACTGTCCATGTCTTCCACCTCGACAGTGGCACCGAATACGCAACGGCCTTCGGCATTGAGGGTGCGGGGATCGATGATCATGGCATTGGAGAGTTTTGCTTCGATTTCAGCAATACGGCCCTCGATAAAGCTCTGCTTTTCCTTGGCAGCCTCATATTCGGCATTTTCCGACAAATCGCCTTGCGCACGTGCCTCTGCAATGGCCTGGATGACATTAGGCCTATCTTCGCTACGCAATTTCTGCAATTCTGCTTTTAACAGTTCTGCACCTTTAACTGTTACGGGAATCTGGTTCATTCAATTCTACCTCTACATTTACTCGCCAGTCGGATGGCTATCGCCAGATAACCATCACATACGGCGCTATTTACAAAACAAAAACCACACCTGGCACTAGGCGTGGTTTTAGGGAATTTCGATCGGATCAGTTATATATTAGTACGATTGGTTCTATATTATTACTTAGTGAGCAGCAGATGCAAGGCTTGTAATGGCTGTACTTCCAGTTCCTGCATATGGCCCATGCCGATGCACGCAGCTTTGGCGCCAGCCAGCGTTGTGTAATACGTCACCTTTTGTTGCAATGCACTGCGACGTATTTCATACGAGTCCGCCACGGCACGTTTATCTTCGGTGACATTGACGATAAAGCTGATCTCGCCATTCTTGATCATGTCGACGATATGCGGGCGGCCTTCAGCCACTTTGTTCACCGGTGTTACCTTTAGGCCGGCAGCCGCCAGGGCGGATGCAGATCCTTTGGTCGCCACCAACTGGAAGCCAAGATCGGATAAAGCCTGGGCGATCTCGATGACCTTCTCGCGATCTTCGCGACGCACGCTGATAAACGCCTTGCCTCCGCGCGGCAGCTTGTCGCCGGAGCCGAGTTGCGACTTGACGAAGGCTTCGGCAAAAGTACGGCCGATGCCCATAACCTCACCCGTGGATTTCATTTCCGGGCCGAGGATGGTGTCTACACCCGGGAACTTGATGAAGGGGAATACCGCTTCCTTCACCGAATAATACGGCGGTACGATTTCCTTGGTCACGCCCTGGGCTTTCAGTTTGGTGCCTATCATGCAGCGTGCAGCGATCTTCGCCAACTGCAGGCCGCAGGCCTTGGATACAAACGGCACGGTGCGCGATGCGCGCGGATTCACTTCCAGTACGAATACGGTATCGCCCTGAATAGCGAACTGCACATTCATCAGGCCGACCACGCCGAGGGCATTGGCCATCTGCACGGTTTGCCTGCGCAGTTCGTCCTGTATTTCAGCGGAAAGACTGTAGGGAGGCAATGAACATGCCGAGTCGCCGGAATGCACCCCAGCTTGCTCCACGTGCTCCATGATACCGCCGATGATCACGTCATCCCCGTCGCACAAGGCATCCACATCCACTTCCAATGCATCGTTGAGGAAGCGATCCAGCAATACAGGGGATTCGTTGGAGACTTTCACCGCTTCGCGCATATAGCGCTCAAGCTGTGCCTGCTCGTGCACGATCTCCATGGCACGGCCGCCCAGCACATAGGATGGGCGTACCACCAGTGGATAACCGATTTCCAGCGCCAGACGCAATGCTTCTTCCGGCGTACGGGCGGTACGGTTAGGTGGTTGCTTCAGGCCGATGTCCTGCAGCATCTGCTGGAAACGCTCGCGGTCTTCGGCACGGTCGATAGCATCCGGCGTAGTACCGATAATCGGCACGCCGGCACGCTCCAGGTCACGTGCGAGCTTCAATGGGGTCTGGCCGCCGTACTGCACAATGACGCCGACCGGTTTTTCCAGCGCTACGATTTCCAGTACGTCTTCCAAGGTCACCGGCTCGAAATACAGGCGGTCCGAGGTATCGTAGTCGGTAGAAACGGTTTCCGGGTTACAGTTGACCATGATGGTTTCATAACCGTCTTCACGCATGGCAAATGCCGCATGCACACAGCAGTAATCGAACTCGATGCCCTGGCCGATGCGGTTAGGACCGCCGCCCAACACCATGATCTTCTTGCGGTTGGTGGGTTGCGCTTCGCATTCTTCTTCGTACGTCGAATACATATAGGCCGTGCTGGTGGCAAACTCCGCCGCGCAGGTATCCACGCGCTTGTAGACGGGACGCACATTCAATGCCTGGCGGTACGCACGTACGGCATGCTGGTCCGTGCCCAGCAGCTTGGCCAGACGCCTGTCGGAGAAGCCGCGACGCTTGAGCTGGTAAAGGGTATCCTTGTCCAGGTCGGCCAGGTGCTTGCCTTTAAGCACCTGCTCGCGTTTGACGATGTCCTCGATCTGTACCAGGAACCACGGGTCTATCTTGGAATGCTGGTGCACCTGTTCGACCGTAAGTCCGAGGCGGAAAGCGTCGCCTACGTACCAGATACGTTCAGGACCAGGCTCGCCCAGCTCTTTCTGGATCAGGTCCAGGTCATCTGTTTTTTCGTCCAGGCCATATACGCCGACTTCCAGCCCGCGCAGGGCCTTCTGGAACGATTCCTGGAAGGTGCGGCCGATAGCCATCACTTCGCCGACCGACTTCATCTGGGTCGTCAGGCGTGAATCGGCCTGCGGGAATTTCTCGAACGCGAACCTCGGTATTTTTGTGACCACATAATCGATGGAGGGCTCGAACGATGCAGGTGTCGCGCCGCCGGTGATCTCGTTGCGCAATTCATCCAGCGTGAAACCTACGGCCAGCTTGGCAGCCACCTTGGCAATGGGGAAACCGGTCGCCTTGGAAGCCAGCGCAGAGGAACGCGACACGCGCGGGTTCATCTCGATGACGATCATTCGGCCATCGTCAGGGTTGATGGCGAACTGCACATTGGAGCCGCCGGTATCCACGCCGATCTCACGCAGCACCGCCAGCGAGGCGTTGCGCATGATCTGGTATTCCTTGTCGGTCAGCGTCTGCGCTGGCGCTACCGTGATGGAGTCGCCGGTATGCACGCCCATCGGGTCCAGGTTTTCGATGGAGCAGATGATGATGCAGTTATCCTTGGTGTCGCGCACCACTTCCATTTCGTACTCTTTCCAGCCCAGCAGCGATTCCTCGATCAGCAATTCGCTGGTGGGCGAGGCATCCAGCCCGCGTTCGCAGATGGTGACGAACTCTTCACGGTTGTAGGCGATACCGCCGCCGCTGCCGCCCATGGTAAACGATGGGCGGATAATGGCGGGATAGCCGATAGACGCCTGCACCTGCAACGCCTCTTCCAGGCTATGCGCCATGGAGGAACGTGCGGAACCCAGACCGATCGTGGTCATGGCCTCCTTGAATTTCTGGCGGTCTTCCGCTTTGTCGATGGCCTCTTTGCTGGCACCGATCAGTTCGACATTGTATTTTTTCAGTACGCCGTGTTTATCCAGGTCCAGCGCGCAGTTCAGCGCAGTCTGGCCGCCCATGGTAGGCAACAGCGCATCGGGGCGCTCCTTGGCGATGATCTGCTCGACCACCTGCCAGGTCACCGGCTCGATGTAGGTCGCATCCGCCATTTCCGGGTCAGTCATGATGGTGGCTGGATTCGAGTTCACCAGGATGACGCGGTAGCCTTCTTCACGCAGCGCCTTGCAGGCCTGTGCGCCGGAATAGTCGAACTCACAGGCCTGGCCGATAACGATAGGGCCGGCGCCGATGATGAGGATGGATTTGATGTCTGTGCGTTTAGCCATAATTGTTTAGCGCTGTCTTTTACTTGCTGTCTTTATACTTCGGCTGCTGTTGCATGAGACCGATAAACCGGTCGAACAGATAACTCATTTCGGTGGGGCCTGGGCTCGCTTCCGGGTGCCCTTGGAAACTGAACGCGGGCTTATCGGTACGGGCGATGCCCTGCAGGCTGCCGTCGAACAATGAGATGTGGGTAGTACGCAAATTTGCCGGCAGTGTGCTTGAATCCACCGCAAACCCATGGTTCTGGCTGGTGATGAAGACACGCTTGTCGTCCGTATCCTGCACCGGGTGGTTGGCGCCATGGTGGCCGAATTTCATCTTCAGCGTCTTCGCGCCGGAAGCCAGCGCCAGCAGTTGGTGGCCGAGGCAGATGCCGAATACCGGGATACCGGTATCCACCAATGTCCTGATTGCTGATATAGCGTAATCACATGGCTCCGGATCGCCGGGACCGTTGGCCAGGAAAATGCCGTCCGGCTTCAATGCCAGTACCTGCTCCGCAGTCGACTGCGCCGGCAGGATAGTGACTTTACAGCCGCGCGTGACCAGCATGCGCAGAATATTGCGTTTTACGCCGTAGTCGAATGCGATGACATTAAACTGTGATTCGCCGGCAGAGGTATAGCCGTCTTTAAGCGCCCATTCACCCTGCTCGAAACCGTACGATTGCTTGCAGCTCACTACTTTCGCCAGATCCAGGCCGGACATCCCAGGGAAATCGCCAATAACGGATTGCGCCAGTTGCAACGCTTTTCTCTCATCCGCTTCGCCGGCCACGATACACCCCGCCTGCGCACCTTTCTCCCGGAGGATACGGGTCAGCTTACGGGTATCGATGTCGGAAATCGCCACGACATTATTCGCCACCAGGTAATCGCCCAGGCTTTGCTCACTGCGCCAGTTGCTGTGCGTCAAGGGTAAATCGCGGATGATCAGGCCGCTGGCCAATACAGCACCTGCTTCAACGTCTTCGGAATTAACGCCGGTGTTACCGATATGGGGATACGTGAGGGTAACGATCTGCTTGTTATAGGATGGATCGGTGAGAATTTCCTGATAGCCGGTCATCGAGGTATTGAAGACGACTTCGCCTACAGTATGGCCGGGAGCGCCAATTGAAATACCACGAAACACTGTTCCATCAGCAAGAACCAACATGGCTGGTGTGTGTTGTGGCACGTTCTAACCCCTTGTTTTACGATATTTAGTTACGATGTTTACGCTTAGCTTGTAGCGGAATAAAAGCGGATGTGGAAAGCGGGAGGAGTGAGCACTCTTCCCGCTTTTTAATTTGTGCAATTATAGCCTAAGCTGGCCACTTCATCAAACCCGAACTGGCAGATTAAACAGAGTCAGGCGTGTTATTTCAGCCCGAGCACGTCCTGCATGTCATATAAACCGCGCTGCTTATCGGCAAGGAATTTGGCTGCACGTAATGCCCCAAGCGCAAACGTGGCGCGACTGCTGGCCTTATGCGTGAGCTCGACACGTTCGCCGATGCCGGCGAATACCACGGTGTGGTCACCCACCACATCGCCGCCGCGCATGGTGGCAAAGCCGATGGTGGACGGATCACGCTCACCGGTGACGCCTTCGCGTCCATACACCGCACATTCGTCAAGAGTTCGCCCCAATGCACTGGCAGCGGCCTCACCCAGGCGCAGGGCGGTACCCGATGGCGCATCGACTTTATGGCGGTGGTGCATCTCGACCACCTCGATGTCGTAACCCTCGGCCAGCACCTTGGCTGCAGAATTGACGAGGTTTATCAACAGCGTTACACCCACACTCATATTGGGGGCGAACACGATAGCGATATCCTGCGCTGCCGATTCGATGCGTTTCTTTTGCTCGGCATTGAAACCGGTGGTGCCTATCACCAGCTTGACGTTCGCCCTCTGGCAGGCTGCCAGGTACTCCAGGCTAGGTTCCGGCCGTGTAAAATCGACCAATACATCCGCCCCATGCAAAGCAGCAGAAATATCATGGCTGATCTTGACTCCGCTGACGCGACCGAACTGCTCGCCTGCATCACGACCGATCTGAGGGCTATCCGCCCGATCCAGCGCGGCCGACAAGCTCAATTCAGGGTCGGCAAATACGCCTTCGAGCAGGGCATGGCCCATACGGCCGGAACAGCCGGCTATCACCACATTCATCATTGTTATATCTTTTAAGCTAAATTAAGTAAGTCGAAAACCAGCGGGTATTTAAAACCCTATCTTTTCCAGCATGCGCTCAAACAGCCCCGGCTTTTCTTCGGCCTCAGGGTTGTCTGCACTTGTCTTTGCTTCGTTTTCTTTCAACTTTTGCTGGCTTGTAGCAGCGGCAGGCGCAGCCTGGCTTATTGGCTCCACCTGCGCAGGCTCTGGTTCGGCAGGAGCGGCAGCCGGCTCAGGATAGGTCTGCACTGCCGGCTTGACAGGCTCCGGCATAAATTCAGACTTTTGTTCCGGGGTGAGTTTAGGGGTTGCAGCAGCGTCCTCATTCACAGCGCCAGACGGGATCTTCTTGAGTGTGCTGCCGACCGATTCCCGGACGATCACCCAATGGCCATCCACTAATTGCATTTGGAGGGTCTTGGTGACATTGTCGCTAAAGCCGCTGGAACTATAGCGCTGTACGAAGTCGACTGTTGCCTTGCCGCCTTGAGAATTCACCTTAATGCCGTCAAGTTGCAGAGAAATTTCACCTGGTTTGGATAAGCGCTGTTTCCGTTGCGCAGCCCAGGCTTTTTTGCTGCCTGCCGAATCCGGCACAAACTTCTCGCCGTAAAAGCTCAGGTATCCATTGATATCCTTGCTACGCCAGGCATCTGCCCAAGCGTTTACACGGCTGATGATGGCCTCGTCAGTACTAGTCGCATCTGCGTCTGCATTCCCGGCAGATGTGGCTTCAACCTTGCTCACCTGGATAGGAGCAACCTCGTCCTGGACGATCGGCTTGACCGTGACATTCGCCGGACGGTTGAGAGCAGCTTCAGCCGCAGTACTTTCACGCGTGATGAGCCATGCATCA
This sequence comes from Pseudomonadota bacterium, assembly GCA_040387075.1. Classification (GTDB taxonomy): domain Bacteria; phylum Pseudomonadota; class Gammaproteobacteria; order Burkholderiales; family Methylophilaceae; genus DATHXC01. The sequence continues at coordinate 1,279 of JAZKEL010000353.1, read as the reverse complement.
CCTGCGCGCTCAAGCTGCAAAACCTTATTCACATTGTCTTTGTAGCCGTTGCTGCTGTAATGCTGCATGAATTGTGCTGTCGCTTTATCTCCTGCGACCTTCACGTCTAGGTCGTCCAAAGCAAGGCTTATCTTGCCTGGCTTGGATAAACGCTGCTTGCGTTGTGCAACCCAGGCTTTCTTGCTGGGCAGGCCTTCCGGTACGAATTTGTCGGAGTAAAACTCCAGGTAGGTGTTTACATCCTTATTACGCCAAGCCTGCGCCCATGCGTTAAGAGTGACTTCAATCATCTGGCTGTCATCCGCTTTGGCTGATTCATCTGCAGTGACTGGGGACGCGATCAGGGTTTCGGCAGGTGGCTGCGAAACTGCAGGCTCAGAGGCTACAGGCACCTGCGCAACAGCGCTTTCCTCCGCAGGCGCAACCAAGGTGGCAGTAGAGGCGGATGCCGTTGCAGGCAGCAAGTCGGCAGGCACAGCCACTACCGCATGCTTACCTGCATCCACGTTTGAAGCAGCCGACTGTTCACCGCTTTTGTCGCTCTCCCAAAACTTGAGCTTATCCGCCAGGCCCTTTTTCTCCTCGGCTTTGGGGGCTACTGTTGCATCCTTGTCTTTTGCTTCAGTATCAGGAGTGGCCGGGATTACGTCACCACGCACACCTTTCAATACGTCATTTTCAAAATCGAGGATCACACGGCGCTGCTCCACCACCGCGCCGCCTTTGCGCATCTGGTAAAAATAATCCCAGCGGTCTTTGTGGAAGCTATCCTGTATCAATGGCGTGCCCAGGATAAAACGTACTTGCGATTTGGTCATGCCAGGCCGCAGTTGGGCCATCATTTTGGAATTGACCACGTTGCCCTGCTGTACATCCATGCGATATGGCTTCAGTCCAGGTACGGAAGAGCAGGACACGGAGAATAGTGCGAGTAAGATGATTGCACGGCGCATTATCATGACTTTAATAAAAAATAACGCTAATATACCATGCACTGCACCACCAAAACAGCACCCACTAACAGCACTCCCATATAGCGATCACTACCATGCATGATGACGAATTAAAGAATGCCGGCCTTAAGGCCACATTGCCGCGACTGAAGGTGTTAAGCCTGTTCGAACACAGTGCAGAGCGCCACCTGTCGGCAGAAGACGTTTACAAAATACTGCTAAGCACCGGTGAAGATGTAGGTCTGGCGACGGTATACCGTGTGCTGACCCAATTTGAGCAAGCCGGCCTGCTGGTACGCCATCATTTCGAAAGCGGCAAAGCGGTA
>JAZKEL010000352.1:824-2706 GCA_040387075.1 Pseudomonadota bacterium | reverse complement strand
TATTACCCAATAAAAAAAGGAGCCTCGGCTCCTTTTTTTATTGGGTAATGGTGAATGGGTTATGCGACAGCTGTCTTTTTGACGGCAGTCGATTTTGCCGCTGCTTTCTTGGCTGGCGCCTTCTTAACTGCAGGTTTTTTGACCGCAGCCTTTTTAGCGACTGTCTTTTTCACTACAGTTTTCTTCACCACAGCCTTAGTCGCCGCAGTTTTCACCGTTGCTTTCTTGGCTGGCGCTTTCCTCCCGGCCGGTTTTCCGGTCAATGCTTCTTTAGCGGCTTTAGCCGAAAGCAGTTCGAGGGCATCTTCCAGTGTGATGGTTTCAGGTTCTTCGCTCTTCGGCAGGGTCGCACGCAGCTTGCCGTGTTGCACATAGGGGCCGAAGCGGCCGGCGTAGATCTCTATCCTGCCATCTTCCGTTGGATGCGAACCAAGGTCGCGAATAGGCGCCGGGCCTGTATTGGCTTGTGCCAGCAATTCCACGGCACGCGCCTGGTCGATGTCGAACACGTTATCGGTGCGGGGGATAGATTTGAACTTGCCGTCATGATTCACGTACGGTCCGAAACGGCCGATATTGGCTACGATCTTCTTGTTGGTTTCCGGGTGTTGTCCCAGGTCGCGCGGCAGGGCAAGAAGCTTATTAGCCACTTCCAGGTTTACGTCGGCCAGGGGGATGTCCTTGGGGATACTGACACGCTTGGGTTTCTTCTTAGCATCCGCTTCCGGCAGGCCAAGTTGCAAATAAGGGCCATACGGGCCGACCAGCAGCAGGATATCCTTGCCGGTTTCAGTGTCCAGGCCTATCGTCACCGGTTCTGCACCGATGGCGGTTTCGCCGCCTATGCTGCGCTTGTAGTCGCATTTTGGCGTGTCGTTATAGCCGGTACAGCCGATAAAGCTGCCATAGCGGCTGAGTTGCTTGGATAAAGGCTTGCCGCATTTGGGGCAGGCTTCGTCGATCAGCTCGGTACCCGGCCGCTCTACGTCTTTCTTGCTTTCTACCTGCTGGTTGAATCCCTGCCAGAAATCATCCAGCACCGGTATCCATTCACGTTCGCCGTCGGCGATCTGGTCCAGCTCGTTTTCCAGGTTGGCGGTGAAATCGTAATCCACGTAACGGGTGAAATGCTCGGTGAGGAATTTATTCACCACACGGCCGACGTCGGTCGGCGTGAAGCGCTTCTTGTCCAGCAGTACGTATTCGCGGTCCTGAAGCGTCGAGATGATGCTGGCATAGGTGGAAGGCCGGCCGATGCCGTACTCTTCCAGCACCTTCACCAGGCTGGCTTCCGAATAGCGCGGCGGCGGTTCGGTGAAATGCTGCTCGCCGAATATCTTGTTGACGTCCAGCACTTCGCCGGTTTCCAGGATCGGCAGCTTGCTTTCGCCTTCTTCCTCAGCGTCGTCCAGGCTTTCCATGTACACGGCGATAAAGCCCGGGAATATCATGGTCTGGCCGGTGGCGCGGAACAGGTTGGCGTCAGAACCGACCGCCAGGTCGACGCTGACCGCATCGAAGCGCGCGGCGGCCATCTGGCAGGCCAGCGAACGCTTCCAGATCATTTCGTACAGCTTGAATTGCTCCGGAGTCAGGTAGGCCTGCACGCTGGCAGGGCTGCGGCTGATGTCGGTCGGCCGTATCGCCTCGTGCGCTTCCTGCGCGTTCTTGGCCTTGGTCTTGTACATGATGGGCGATTTCGGCAGGTATTCGGCCGAGAAATTGCCCTTGATATAGCCGCGGATCTGCATCACCGCTTCGGTCGCCAGGCTGAACGAGTCGGTACGCATATAGGTAATCAGGCCGACGGTGCCGCTACCGACATCCACACCTTCGTACAGTTGCTGGGCGATGCGCATGGCGCGGCTGGTGGTGAACCCCA
>JAZKEL010000352.1:0-814 GCA_040387075.1 Pseudomonadota bacterium | reverse complement strand
TCTTTTCCACGCGGGAAACGGTCGCCTTGCCTGCACTGCTCAGCAGCAACTTACCGACGATCTCGGCCTGCTGGTCCTGGTTGATGACGGTGAACTGCTCGACCTTGTTGCCTTCCAGCAAGACCAGGCGGGCGTCGAACGCATGCTGGTGCTTGCGCGACTCCATGTGGATGGTCCAGTATTCCTGGTTCTTGAACGCCTCGATCTCCAGTTCGCGTTCGACGATCAGGCGCAGGGCAGGGCTCTGTACGCGGCCAGCAGACAGGCCGCGGCGTATCTTCTTCCACAGCAATGGCGACAGGTTGAAGCCGACCAGGTAATCCAGCGCACGCCTGGCCTGCTGGGCATTGACCAGCGGCATGGCGATGTCGCGCGGATTGTCGATGGCGTGTTGTACGGCGCTCTGGGTTATCTCGTGGAATACCACGCGCTTCAGTATCTTGTCCTTGACCAGCTTCTTGGCGTGCAGGATTTCGGCAATGTGCCAGGAAATCGCTTCCCCTTCGCGGTCCGGGTCGGTCGCGAGGTAGATGGCATCGGCGGACTTCACGGCCTTGGCGATGGCATCCACATGCTTGGAATTGCGCTCGATGACTTCATACTTCATGGCGAAATCGTGTTCGGTATCCACCGCCCCTGTCTTGGGGATGAGGTCGCGCACGTGCCCATAGGAAGCCAGCACTTCGAAATCTTTCCCCAGATATTTCTTCAGGGTTTTTGCCTTGGAAGGCGATTCTACAATGAGTAGTTTGGACATAAAATTTGACAGGGGGCTTTATAGAAGGTAGCGAGTTTGGCAGATAATAAGAGTAAA
>JAZKEL010000351.1:0-3285 GCA_040387075.1 Pseudomonadota bacterium | reverse complement strand
CTGGACCACGCGGGCATGAAAGCCGCTCACCAGCCTGTCTATGGACTTGCCGTACTGGTCGAAGCCGGTGTAATGCAGTCGCGTATAGCGTGGGACGACACCGCGCATTCCCGGCACGGACAGGCAGCCTTCCCAGCCGTCTTCCATTTCATCCTTTACAGGGTTCAGCACAGGGTTGATCAGCACCGTATAAGGCACCTGCTCGGCATCCGGATACCTAGGGTTGGAGCCTACCCCGAAGATCACGACACGCAGGCTGACGCCGATCTGCGGTGCAGCGATTCCCGCGCCGTTCATGTGCTGCATGGTGTCTTCCATGTCGCTAATCAGCGCATGCAGTTCAGGAGTATCAAATTCGACGACGGGTTTGGCGACCTCCAGCAGCACCGGGTCGCCCATGCGTAAAACAGGTCTAATCGCCATGAAGAGTCACCACCCTTTCAATCACGTTACGCACGCGGTGCATGGTTTCCTGCAGCACTGCGCCGATATCTTCGAACCGTATGCCGTGCAGGCTGCTACCCCGCCCTGCGGCATGATTCACGATAGGACAGATATGCGCGTAATTAATTTCAAGTTCGCGTGCCAGGGCGGCTTCCGGCATGCCGGTCATGCCGACAATACTGGCGCCATCGCGTTCCAGCCGGGCGATCTCGGCCGCGGTTTCCAGGCGCGGGCCCTGCAACGCGGCATACGTACCGCCTTGGTCCACAGTTTCACCCACCTGGCTGGCGGCCTGCAGGCACAGCTCACGCAGCTTTGCGCAATACGGCTCGGTGAAATCGACATGCTTGACTTGCTGCATCTCATCCTGGCCCTGTCCATCGAAAAACGTATGTTTGCGGCCGTAAGTGTAGTCGATGATCTGGTCCGGCAATGCAATTTTGCCCGGCCCTAAATCCGCGCGAATGCCGCCTACCGTAGCCACAGCCACGATATCGCGCACCCCTTCCGAATGCAGCGCCCACAGGTTGGCGCGGTAATTGATGCAATGCGGCGGGATGGTATGGCCGTTGCCGTGGCGCGGCAGGAATACAACGGTCTTGCCGCCCAGCTCGCCGAATGTCAGCGGCCCGGAAGGCTCGCCATACGGCGTGCGTATCAGCTGGCGCCGCTTGATTTCCAGGTTGGCCAGCTGGGTGAGGCCGGTACCGCCGATAATGCCTAACATAGGAAACCTGGCACGAAGTTGCTTGCCATGAGGTTTGCTGGCATTGAATGTGGCATGCGTTGCTGCATAGTATCCCTTACGATTTGCGCTGTTCTTAACAGCCGAATTGTAACGCAAAGCAGGTCTTGCGTTGGCGGCTTAGCAGCACGGACTGGGCGGCTAATCGCCATTTTATGGCATACTACGCCCCACATGAATACGCCTGCTAATCTTAGCCCAGCCGCCGGCATTGACGCCGTCACCCAGGAAAGCCTGGCACTCGCGACGACGCATTACGAGAATTTCCCGGTGGCTTCCATCATGCTGCCCAAGCGTTTGCGCGAACCGATAGGATTGATCTACTCATTCGCCAGGCAGGCCGACGATTTTGCCGATGAAGGCGAACTCGAACCCCAGCAGCGGCTCGACCTGCTGAACGGGTTCATCCGCGAGCTTGACTGCATCCAGGCCGGCGAACCACCGCAGACAGCGTTCTTTGTCACCTTGCAGGCAATGATACAAACCTACCGGCTGCCGCTGGAGCCTTTCTACGATTTGCTGGATGCCTTTAGCCAGGACATCGTAAAAGCGCGCTATGAAAACTTCGGTGAAGTCATCGATTACTGCCGGCGTTCGGCTAACCCGGTCGGCAGGCTGCTGCTGCATTTATACGGACAGGCGACGCCGCACAATATCGGCTTGTCCGATGCCATCTGCTCCGCATTACAGATCATCAATTTCCTGCAGGATGTCGAGATCGACTACCGCAAGAACCGCATTTATTTCCCCCTGGATGAAATGCGCAAATATAAGATCGACGAGTCGCAAATCGCCAACAAAGACCCGAACGGCACATGGGGCATGTTCATGGAATTCGAGATCAACCGCGCCAGGCGACTGCTGCAGTCCGGCGCACCGTTGGGTCTGATATTGCCGGGCCGCATCGGCGTGGAGATGCGCATGATCATTGCGGGCGGCTCACGCATCTTGCAGAAACTGCACAAATCGCGCGGGGACATGTTCAACCAGCGACCGGTACTGGGCAAGCTGGATTGGCTCTATATCCTGGCGAGAGCACTAACTAGGAAATAACCGGGCCAGGAAATAATCGGCCAAGTTAAACTTAAACGTTTAAAGCACTACTAACTAATCAAACGCCGCCGGGATCGACACCACAAGAATGACACCACAAGAATATTGCCAGGAAAAAGCCGCCGCCAGCGGTTCCAGTTTTTACTACAGCTTCATGTTCCTGCCCAAACCCCGGCGTGAAGCGATCACGGCGTTGTATGCGTTTTGCCGCGAAGTGGACGACGTAGCCGACGAATGCCATGAGCTGGATATCGCCCGTACCAAGCTGGCCTGGTGGCGCGTTGAGATCAATAACCTCTTTCACGGCACGCCGCAGCATCCCGTGACCAAGGCGTTGCTTGAACCGGTCAGCCAGTATGGCCTGCAGGAAGAACATTTCCTGGAGATCATCAACGGCATGGAAATGGACCTGGAACAAAACCGCTATGCTGATTTTGAGCAACTGCAGCTATATTGCTACCGCGTCGCCAGCGTAGTGGGCCTGCTGTCGGTCGCGATATTCGGCTATACCAACCCCCGCACGCTGGATTACGCCAAAGACCTGGGGATGGCCTTCCAGTTGACCAATATCACACGCGACGTCGGCGAGGATGCGCGGCGCGACCGTATTTACCTGCCGCTGGACGAGTTAGAAAAATTCGGCGTCACAGAGACCGACATCATCCACGGTCATGAATCCGATAAAGTGCAGAAGCTGCTGGATTTCCAGATCGCCCGTGCCGAGAGTTATTACGACCGCGCGTTGGCTACACTCCCCGTCGAGGACCGCAAAGCACAACGTACGGGGCTTATCATGGCGGCCATCTATCGCACGCTACTACAGGAAATTAAAGCAGATGGCGCACAGAAGGTGCTGAACACCCGCACTTCGTTAACCCCGTTGCGCAAGTTATGGTTGGCGTGGATCACCTGGGTACGTAACTAGAAGCCGATGAAATTATTCGATGAGATGGGCTGCCGCCGTGAATAAACCATCCGTTGCCGTCATCGGCGGAGGCTGTGCCGGCCTGGCGGCAGCCGCCACGCTGGCAGAGCGCGGCATT
>JAZKEL010000350.1:0-3439 GCA_040387075.1 Pseudomonadota bacterium | reverse complement strand
GCCTCGTCCTTCTTGATATCGGCAAACCCGATATCCGGCTGGCCGATCAAGGCACCGCCGAAGGTTTCCTGCAGCATCGGGGCAGCAGCGCCGATGATGCCGATACTTGCCGAGACGTTCATGCAGAGCACCAGCCAGAGCAACCAGAATTGCGGTGTGCGGTGGGCGTTATCGAGATGCACATGATGCTGGGCGATCATGCTGTTGGCTTTGCCCGCCGGCGGCGTCCATCCGGCAGGACGCCAGCCTGATGGCGGTACACGGTAGCTCAGCGAGCCCAGCAGCATGAATGCCGCATAAATCAGCGCCAGCACTACGAAGGTCTGCCAGATACCAGGTAACGGCGTGCCAGCAGCAGTATGTTCAGTAAATACCGTCATCAGCTTGGTTGCCAGCGGCGACCCTATCATAGCGCCGCCGCCGAAGCCCATAATGGCCATCCCCGTGGCCATGCCGCGTTTATCCGGGAACCACTTGATCAGGGTGGAAACTGGCGAGATATAACCGAGTCCCAGGCCGATGCCGCCGATGACGCCAGAGCCCAGCCACATCATCCACAACTGGTGGGCATATATGCCATAGGCCGAGATCAGCAAGCCGCCGCACCAGCAAAGCGTAGCGACCAGGCCAGCCTTGCGCGGGCCTGCGCGCTCTAGCCATCCACCCCACAGGGCGGCCGAGCAGCCCAGCAATACGAAAAACAGGGTATACATCCAGCCCAGGTCGAATTGCGTCCAGTTGCAATCCGTGGCAAACAGCGCACGGGCGGTGCCTGCTAGCTTATCGGCAAAAGTGGCTGCGCCGGCGGCACAGGCCGCCGCAGGTTTGCCATCCGCACCCAGGATCGCATTGCCCAGCGGCTTCCAGAACACAGAGAACCCGTAGGCCATACCGATACATAAGTGCACTGCCAGTGCGGCTGGGGGAATCAGCCAGCGGTTAAAGTGCTGGCCTGCGGTGATGCGTTCCTTGGATAGGATCCCGGATAAAAATGCTGACATGGTGTCTCCTGAAACTTTATAGGTATTTTTATTGTGAATGCTCAATTTTAAGCCAGCAGAATCATATGTCAGGAAATTTTTTCAATCCACTCATTCGATCCCTCAATGACTATATCCATGCTGGAATCGATCAAAAATGTTTTTCACGTTGTCATTAATCTGTCACATTAGCGTCATATAGTGGCTGCAATTAATAAAGCCAATGAGATGAAACAGAGGAACCTATATGCCCGCCAATATACTAGTTGTTGAAGATGAACCCGCTATCCAGGAACTGCTTGCACTCAATCTGACGCAAGCCGGCCATAATGCCATACGTGCCTTGAGTGTAGAGCAGGCGCAGATGCTGATACGCGAAGCGCTGCCGGACCTGATCATCCTGGATTGGATGTTGCCGGGCATGAGCGGTATCGAATTTGCACGTAAATTGAAATCCGATGAATTCACCAAGACCATCCCTATCATCATGCTTACCGCACGCGGCGAAGAAGTGGATAAGGTACGCGGCCTGGAAGTGGGTGCGGACGATTACGTCACCAAGCCCTTCAGCCCGCGTGAACTGAATGCCCGTATCAAGGCCGTGTTGCGCCGCAGATCACCGCAGATGACGGACGACCCGATCGAATCCAGCGGTTTACGCCTCGACCCGACGACGCATCGCGTCACCGGCAACGGCGCCTCCCTAGACTTAGGCCCCACTGAGTTCCGCCTGCTGCACTATTTAATGTCCAACCCAGAGCGCGTGCATTCACGCAGCCAGGTGCTGGATCGCGTATGGGGCGACCGCGTATTCGTGGAAGACCGCACGGTGGACGTACATATCCGCCGCCTGCGCCTGGCACTGGCTAATTCCGGCCATGAGGATCTAATCCAGACCGTGCGCGGCGTCGGCTACCGTTTCTCTGCGCAGTAGCGCTGCTTGCCTTTATAATAGCCACCTCATTCCTCACCTGACAGGCATCGAATGCACGACATTCGTTGGCGGGCCTTCTGGCTCGCGCTTCCCCTAGTATTCATCTGCCTGATCGTATGGGCAGCGCAAGATGCAAGCACGGCGCTACTGGTGTTCAGTGCCGGCATCCTGCTTTACCTGTTCGGCCACCTTTACTGGCTGCATAAGCTCACGGTCTGGTTCAAGAAACCCGACCTGGCGACCATGCCATTGGGTTCCGGCATCTGGGAAGACGTATTTGCCGCCATCTACCATGAACAGCGCCGCCACAGCCGCAGCCAGACGCAGCTGACATCGGCGCTGGATCGTTTCCGCCATGCTGCCAGCGCCCTGCCGGACGGCGTGGTATTGCTGGATAACAACAACCTCATCGAGTGGTGTAACCTGCCGGCGGAGATCAAGCTCGGCCTTTCCATGAAGCACGATGCCGGGCAACCTATCCTCTACCTGGTACGTAATACCGAATTTGGGGAGTACCTGAAGGATTACCACGAGGCTGAGCCCATCAAGCTGCACTCCTGGATAGATCCGGAAATCACGCTGGAAATACAGCTGGTGTCGTTCGGCGATAACCAAAAATTATTGATCTGCCGCGACATCAGCCAGATGGAAAAACTGGAGCATATGCGCCGCGACTTTATCGCCAACGTCTCCCACGAATTGCGCACGCCGCTGACAGTGGTCGGCGGTTTCCTGGAAACCCTGGCCGACATGGAAGGCGCTGTTACAGAGGGCTCACGCGGTTACTTCGTGCTGATGCAGGACCAGACCAACCGCATGCGCCTGTTGATCGAAGACCTGCTGACCTTATCGCAACTGGAAAGCGGCGCCACCGTTCCGCAGGACGCCGAGATCGACGTGACTGCCCTGCTGAATACCGTGCTGAACGAATCCAGGAGCCTGAGCAACGGCCGGCATATCCTCAAACTGGAAGTCGACCCGACGCTCGCCATCAACGGCTCCCTGCAGGAGTTGCACAGCGCCTTCGGTAACTTGGTCAGCAATGCTATCCGCTACACACCGGAGGGCGGCGAGATCACCATCAGCTGGGGTATGCGCGGACAGGAAGCCATCTACAGCGTGAAGGATACCGGCATCGGCATCGAACAGAAGCACATCGACCGCCTGACCGAGCGCTTCTACCGCGTGGACCGCAGCCGCTCACGCGAGACTGGCGGTACGGGCCTGGGACTTTCGATCGTCAAGCATATCCTGCACCGTCACCAGGCACGGCTGGAGATTGAAAGCGAATACGGCAAAGGCAGCACCTTCAGCGTGATCTTCCCCAAAGCGCGCATCGTGCATAAGCAGACCGCACTGTTTATGTAAGACTAGTTGTTAAGCCTTTACGCCGTTCAGGCTTAAAGCCACGGCTTCAGCGACCTTGATACCGTCGATAGCAGCAGACAGGATACCGCCTGCATAGCCGGCACCCTCACCCGCAGGATACAAACCGCTCACATTCAGGCTTTCAAAACTGTCGTCG
>JAZKEL010000349.1:0-2985 GCA_040387075.1 Pseudomonadota bacterium | reverse complement strand
AATTGCCATGAGTAAAGTGATCAGCGGTATCGGCATGACCTCGCAGCGTACGCGTGAACGTATGCTGACGCGCCTTCGTGAACAAGGCGTCAAGGACGAAGTGGTATTGACCGCCATCGGTTCGATTGCCCGCCATATCTTCGTTGACGAAGCGCTCTCTTCCCGGGCTTACGAAGACGTTTCATTGCCCATCGGGTTCGGCCAGACCATCTCCCAGCCGTATATCGTCGCCCGCATGACCGAGATACTGCGCGCAGGAAAACCATTGGGCAAGGTACTCGAAATCGGTACCGGTTGCGGTTACCAGACATCCGTGTTGTCCAAGATCGCCAAAGAAATCTATTCGGTCGAGCGCATCAGCCCCTTGTTGATGAAAGCGCGAGGCCACCTGCGCGAACTGCGCATGAGCAATATCAAGCTCAAACATGCCGATGGCATCATGGGTTTGCCTGACCTGGCACCTTTTGACGGCATCATGGTGACCGCTGCTGCCAGCCACATTCCCGACGACCTGTTACAGCAGCTTGCAGTAGGCGGTCGCATGGTGATTCCCGTGGGCACTGACGAGCAGATCCTGTATTTAATCGAACGTACACCCACGGACTACCTGAAAACCAAGCTGGAAGCAGTGAAATTCGTACCTTTACTGGGTGGAACTAATTGATGCGGAAGCAGTGGATCGGACGTAATCTGTTGATTAGAAAAGTTGCTGTACTGGCATTCCCCCTGATTCTGCTAGGCTGTGCCTCCAGCCAGCCGGCACCGGTGATCGATCGTGCACCTGCTGCTAAAAAAACCGCGCCGCCGAAAGCACCGGTTAAACAGGCAGGCGATAAAGACTGGCGTCCCGATACATACATTGTCAAGAAGGGCGACACCCTGTACAGCATAGGCCTGCAATACGGCTACGATTACAAGGAAATCGCCCAGAGCAACAACATTGCCCCGCCCTACACTATCCGGCTCGGGCAGCAGCTAAAGCTAAAGGAAGCCAAGCCATTTGAAAGCAAGGTAGTGCCGGTCAACGCAACACGCGATGGCGACGTGATCATTGCCCCATTAAAAACAGACACCGTCAGCCCAGCCTCCTCAGTGGTGGCAGAATCGCAGAATACTTCCCAGCCAACTCCATCACCAGCTACCCCGCAGATCAAGGAACCCAGGGCATTGCGTGAGCCTTACAGTGAAGAGGCTTTGACATCGAAACCTCCTGTAAGTAAGCCGGTAGCGATTTCAGTACCGCCTACCGCAGCAAAGCCTGCCGATCCAGCAGTGGTCACTGAAACTGCAAAAACAGATGCGCCCAAATTAGATGCGCAAGGCAAGGCAGGCGATGAAGACATAGACTGGGCATGGCCTACCACGGGGAAAGTAATTACCACGTTCAATGCGGACAGCAATGCCAAGGGAATCGATATAGCCGGCACCGCAGGCCAGGCCGTCACTGCCTCAGCCCCAGGTAAGGTGATCTACAGCGGTTCCGATTTGCGCGGCTATGGCAAACTGGTCATCATCAAGCACAATAAAACCTATCTTTCGGTATATGCCCATAACAGCAAGATCGTGGTGAAAGAAGGCGAAATGATAGCTAAAGGCCAGAAGATTGCGGAAATGGGCAACACCGATACGGATAGTGTTAAGCTTCATTTCGAGATTCGCCAGCAAGGCAAGTCGGTAGACCCTGCAAAATACCTGCCTGCCAACTAAGCCGGCCGCTTCGCTGGCAAGCTAAACGGACTGTTAGAAAACAGGATGGTACCGGGTAACTTCCGAAACATTGAACGCCAAGGGAATAACCATGGAAAAGTACGAAAAGAACAGGAATATAAAACCTGACACGCTACTCCAGACCATAGTCTCAGTGTGTCGCCTCATCCTTGTATTACTAGGAATCATTGGCATATCCATTGAGTTTTTTAAAGATGACGGCTGGCTCAAGCAGACGCTCAATAAAATGCTGGATTCGGATATCGGCTTGTGGTGGTTCCCGATCATCTTCGCGATACTTTATCTATTCAACCGCTGGATGACGTCCGTCAACGTCGGCAAGGCCTCAAAACGCGGCGACCTGCCGCTGAACGCCATGATGCTGGTCGGCGCGTTCTTCCTTTACCGCATCATCACAACCGGCGGTTTTTAGACTGGCTCAAGTTCGTTTAAGCGCTGGTCATAAGCAAGCACTTTCCGGCGAGCCAATTTACGGCTTGCGGGGAGTTATCCGATCTACCCTGCGGCGAACTGCAGGTTCTGCACACTGCCCCATACCATGAGGGTGCACACCATCAGGAAACCCCAGGCGATCACCCCGGCCATCAATACGGCGCCGAACAGCAATAGTGCATGGCCTTTTTCCTCGATATCGAATACCACCGGGATACCAAAATAGATAAAGCCCGCAGATGCCATCATGGCCAGGCAGGTGATGCCGATGTTGACCAGGATATCGGGCACGAACAGGAAGATAGGCGCCATCCACAGGGGCGTCGGTGCCACTGCGGCCAGGATAAAGCCCTGCCGATACGTCGGGTGGATCTCCGCCACTTCCGATAGTTGGCGCACGATGGAGGCCATGACCGGCACAACGACCAGCTGCACAAGAAAGAATGCAATGGCGACTATCGCCAGCCGGCTTTCGGGGATGATATGGATAAGGTCGAACAATGCATCGCCATGATGCTTGCCCGAGAAGTAAATCATCAGCGGTGGGATAAGTGCAAACGGGATGACGTGAAGCATGTACAAGCGGTGGATGGATGGATTGCCTTGCAATAGTTGCTGCCACCCTTTGGTGGGCGAAAAAAACAGTTGGAACAAAGTACTAGGGCTCATGACTCCTCCAATGTAGATGTAATTTATTGTTGTAAAATTAGTATATGCCTTCTCGTAACATTTGGTTACATCTTTTTGATTCAGCCATTCTGATTAACTAGTACATACCTCATTCATTGCGGGAATAAGCATGCATCGAATATCATACGGGTCTTC
>JAZKEL010000348.1:0-3936 GCA_040387075.1 Pseudomonadota bacterium | reverse complement strand
AGCATCAGGAATAACTGGAAAAATACCATGGGATCTACCGCTTCAATTGTTCAATTGCTGAATTTTATCGGATAACCAGGCCAAACGCATGAACCTGCCGGAAATAAACCCAGATTTGGGAAGTAGCCTGGAAATCACCCAAGAAGGCTTGGTGGAACAGGCGCGATACATCGCTTCGCCTAACCACGATGCACGCCCTACATCTGGCGAGATCAGCATGATCGTCATCCACAATATCAGCCTGCCGCCGCAACAATACGGCGGCGATGGCGTGATCGAACTTTTCACGAATAACCTGAACCCGGATGAGCACCCCTATTACGCTGAAATCCAAGGGCTAAAGGTCTCTTCGCATTTCTTTATCCGCCGAACTGGTGAGCTGATTCAGTTTGTGCCATGCACCATGCGCGCCTGGCACGCCGGCGCTTCAGAGTGGAAAGGAAGGCAACGCTGCAACGATTTCTCCATCGGCATCGAACTGGAAGGCAGCGATTTCGATTCATTCGAGCTGGCTCAATACTCGACGCTTAACCGGCTGCTCGCCGCACTGGTTGAGTCCTATCCTATCCGGGACATCGTCGGGCATTCGGACATCGCGCCTGGCCGTAAAACGGATCCGGGCCTGCATTTCGATTGGTCGAAAATTCAAAATAAAAGCGTGATTAACCCAGAAATATAACTGGCCTGGGAAGCAATACCCGTGCGTGTATCACCACTGCTGTAAGCCACTAAAGTGGCCACATCAGTGCGATATCCATGCGGCTTCCGGGCCAGTTATATCCAGGTGATTGTTAAGTCAAGCGGCGCTGGACTGAGACTGCAAACTTGCTGCAGCCTGCATGGCCGCATCGAACGTTGCGCCCGCATAGCCCAGTTTCAAGGCTTGCATGCTCGACAACTCCGCTTCGGCTAGCTCGCCCTGCATGGCATGCAATACGGCCATATTGAAATAGGGATGCGCATAAAGCGGGTCAAGCACCATGGCCTTGCCCAAGGTTGCCGAAGCTTCAGGCAACTGTCCCAGCCATAATTGCGCAGCAGCCAGGTTATTGAGTGCCATGGCTTCAATGCTAGAGGTGTATACCGGGTAGGAAAGCCATACCAGCTGCTTGCGCCAGGGTTGCGAATGCAATGAGCGCAAAAATCGCTCACAACTTTCGATGGCTTCTGCATACCGCCCCGCCCCGAGCAACCGCCTACCATGGTAAAAATCCTTGAACAGCACGCGCTGTATACGGCCGGGAATCAACAGCATGGCAATCAATGCAAGCATGATGGAAGTCTGCTGGCCGGTACTGATCACAAATGCCGCCACTGCACTGCCAAGCAATACAATAGCTGCCAAGTAACCGAGCTTATAGCGGGTGACCCTAGTCATGGAATGGATGCACCCTGCCGCTGAGGATAATCGTCAGGGTTTCGCATCGCCGACAAACTTCTGCACGACGAGGCTGCCGACCATATCGCCCTCCACATTCACGGATGTTCGTAGCGTATCCAGCAGGCGGTCTATCGGCAGCAGGATGGCGATGGCCTCTGCCGGCAGGCCGACAGACTGCAGCACCATCACCATCGTGACCATGCCAGCACTGGGGATGCCGGGTGCACCCATGGCCGCGATCATGGCGGTAAATGCGACGACCAATTGCTGGGCCAGATTCAATTCCACTCCGGCCAGGTGGGCAATGAATAATGCAGCAGCGGCTTCGTACAGGGCAGTACCGTCCATATTGATGGTGGCGCCAAGTGGCACTACAAAACCTGCAATTTCCGGTTTTACTTGAAGATTGGTTTGGACACAGCGGAGTGTAACAGGCAGTGTGGCGGAACTCGAACTGGTGGCAAACGCCGTCACCAATGCTTCACGGGCGCCTCGCCAGAACCACCACGGCGATTTTCCCGTCACCAGGAACAAGATCAGCGGCAACAGCACGACGCCGTGCAGCAAGGTCGTCCCCACCACCACCGCCACGAACTTGCCCAAGCTGCCCATCAGGGCCACGTCCTGTGTGGCCACGAGCTTGATCAGCAGCGCCAAAATGCCCAGCGGCGCCAGGTACATTATCCAGCCGACAATACGCATCACCAGCTCCAGCGCTTCCTGCAGCAGCGCCAGGATATTACGGTAGCGGGCGCCGCCCATCACCAGCGCAATGCCGGTGAACAGGGCCAATACCACCACCGCCAGCACATCGCCTTTCGCCAGCGCAGAAAACGGGTTCTGGAACAGGCTGTGCAAAAAGCTGGTGAAGAATTCCGGCAGGGACATCTGCTTGGCCTGGAATCCCTGCATGGCATCCTGGAACATGGCCAGGTGCATGCCTTCACCCGGTTTGAATATATTGGCTGCGAGCAGCGCCATGAAGATGGCCAGCGCCATGGAAAACACAAAAAATACCAGTGTGCTGATCCATACCTTATGCACTTGCCGATGCGCCTGGAGGTTCGCTATGCCGACCGCAATGGAGGTGAATACCAGCGGCACCAGTATCATTTTCAGGAGATCGATGAACAGGTTGCCCACCATGCCGGCAGCGTACAGCGCCGTTTCCCTGCCCAGCGAATCGGCAGGCAGCCCGCCCACCCCCCAGCCCAGTCCTATCCCCAGCACGGCGGCGAGCATGATCTGGGCATTCAGGCTGGGCAGTTTCATGCGGCTATACCGGTTCGGCGTCGGGCTCGACAGGCAGCCCGGTATCTTCTACGGTCACAACAGCCTGCCTGGGCACCGGTACCGCGGCGCTGATAGGTTCATGCACTTCACCTAGCGGCTCTTCGATCGCCTCCACTGCGGGTGCCAGCTTGGCCGGCGCTTTTTCCTTCTCGAACACGGCAGCGAAAAAGCCGTCGGTCTGGTGCAAGTGCGGCAGTAGTTTTAAATAAGGGCCGGTATCCAGCGCGATCTGCTGTTGCGCCAGGATGGTGTTGGCAGGCACCAGGGTGAACTGCGGATGCAGCGCAATAAAGGCATCGGCGATGTTGTCATTCTCTTCCTGCAACAGACTGCAGGTTGCATACACCAGGCGGCCGCCCGGCTTCACCAGCTTGGCTGCGCGTTCCAGGATGCGCGCCTGCTTGGCCGTCAGCTCGACGATATCCTGTGGCGTTTGCCGCCATTTCAGGTCGGGAGTACGGCGCAAGGTACCCAGGCCGCTGCATGGCGCATCCACCAGCACGCGATCGAATTTGCCGAACAGGCGTTTCAGTTTCGGGTCCTGCTCGCTGCTAATCAGCTGGCTGTGCAGGTTGGATAACCCGGAGCGCTTCAGGCGTGTACCCAGGTTCTGCAGGCGTTTTTCGGAAACGTCGAATGCATAGATACGGCCGGAGTTGCGCATCATGGCGCCCATGGCCAGGCTCTTGCCGCCGGCACCGGCGCAGAAATCCGCGATCATCTCGCCGCGTCGCGGCGCCACCAGCTGGGCCAGCAACTGGCTGCCTTCGTCCTGCACTTCGATCATGCCGTCGGTAAACAGCTTATGCCGGCTGATGGTCATTTTCTGCGCCATGCGCAGGCCGTTGGGCGAATAGGGCGTCGGGCTCACTTCGGTCTGTTCGCTGGCAAATTTGGCAGCCACATCCTCGCGCGTGGTCTTCACCAGGTTGACGCGTAAGTCCAGCGGCGCCGGCTGGTGCATGCTGCGCGCTATCGTCAGCGCCTGCTCTTCGCCGTATTGCGCCACCAGGCTTTCCCAGAACCATTCCGGCAGGTCGGCCTGCATGTACTTAGGCAAGTCATCGGTCGACCGGGCCTTGATCTCATGCGCCCATTCCTTCTGCTGCTTGTTCAGCGTTTCGTCCAGCTCGCGCATGCTCATGCCTTCTACCCGTAGCAGCCAGGCCAGCAGCAGCTTGCGCGGATCTTCGCCATCCGCCAAGTATGCCAGGAAAGATTTGCGGCGCAGTACGCCATAAACGGACTCGGCGACGAATGCG
>JAZKEL010000347.1:2033-2689 GCA_040387075.1 Pseudomonadota bacterium | reverse complement strand
AATCGCATTCCAGCGTTTCTTCGTACACCTTGCGCTGGCCGTCGTTCATGATGTCATACACCATGTCGTGCACCTGGCTATGGTCCATGGACGGCAGGTTGATCTTGCGCA
Organism: Pseudomonadota bacterium; assembly: GCA_040387075.1. GTDB lineage: Bacteria > Pseudomonadota > Gammaproteobacteria > Burkholderiales > Methylophilaceae > DATHXC01. Next base: position 2,578 of record JAZKEL010000347.1, on the reverse strand, counting down.
CATCGCCGTGCACGCGGATCATCGGCGGCAATCCGGCGGAAAGATGCAAATCGGATGCTTTGTTTTTAACCGAAAAAGCCAGTAAATCCGAAATATCCACGAAGCGCTCCTGATGTAAATTTTAAATGAGGGGTAGTTTAGAAATGCAATTTTTTAACGCTATAATTTTTGTATGCCAACCTGCGCTTTTCACAAATGCAAATTCTAGAGAATATGACCACAATTGCCGCACGCTTGCAAGCGACACAGGCCGCTATTCAGGCCGCCATGACAAAAGCAGGCAGGATGGAAGACCGCATTTCACTGGTGGCCGTCAGTAAAACCCAACCGGCCGCCATTATCCGTAGTGCATTTGCAGCCGGGCAGAAACTGTTCGGCGAGAATTACGTACAGGAAGCCATTGAAAAGCAGGGAGAACTGGCCGACCTGGATATCGAATGGCATTTCATCGGGCCCATACAAAGCAACAAGACACAGCAGATCGCGCAACACTTCAGTTGGGTGCATGGCATTGACCGGCTGAAGATCGCCCAGCGACTGAACAA
>JAZKEL010000347.1:0-2023 GCA_040387075.1 Pseudomonadota bacterium | reverse complement strand
CTGGAAACCAGTGCGTGGGAGGACGGCGCCGCCCACGCCAATCTGATGGCCCAGCGGCTGGCGGCCGGCGTCGCCGCCCGCTCGCCCTTCACCCTCGCCCATCCCGTCGAGGCCAATGCGGTGTTCGTGCGCATGCCCCCCGCGGCGCACCAGCGGCTGAACGACGCCAGGGATGCGGGCATGCCGCCGTTGCAGGTATGCATCCAAGTCAATATCAGCGGGGAGCACAGCAAGAGCGGCATCCTTCCCGATGAGGTGGCCGAGTTAGCTAGGGCCGTGCAGGCTTTACCCCGCCTCAGGCTGCGCGGCCTGATGGTGATTCCTGCGCCCAGTGCGGATCACGCCTTTCTGCATGGTCAATTTGCCGATGTGCGTACGATTTACCAAAAGTTGAATGCGCAAGGATTTGCGCTCGACACCTTATCCATGGGAATGTCGGATGACTTTGCCATTGCCATCGCAGAAGGTGCTACGATTGTACGCATCGGCTCCGCCATATTCGGTGCGCGCAGCAAGCCTGCGACAGGCTCGACACTACCTGATCAACCACAGCAATCGAAAGCAACAACAGCATGAGAATAAGTTTTATAGGCGGCGGCAATATGGCACGCGCCCTGATCGGCGGCCTGAAGACCAACGGATTTTCCATGGCGGCCATCACCGTGCTGGAATCGGATGTGGAAAAGCGCGCCAGCCTCAGTGCGGAGTTCGGCGTGCACGTGACCGAGCAATTGCCGAGCGTCAGCCATGCGGACGTCATCGTACTTGCCGTCAAGCCGCAGCAGTTGCGCGACCTCTCCATTTTCCTCGGCAGCCTGTTGCAGAACCAGCTGTTGATCTCCATCGCCGCCGGCATACGCAGTCGCGACCTGGTACGATGGCTGGGCGGCTACCAGTCCATCATCCGCGTCATGCCCAATACGCCGGCCCAGATACAAGCCGGCGTTTCCGCCCTGTATGCCATGCCGGAAGTCACCGCCAAACAACACGAGCAGGCGGAAACCATCCTGTCAGCAGTCGGTAAAACGTTATGGCTGGACGAGGAAGAGAAAATGGACGCGGTCACCGCCATTTCCGGCAGCGGCCCGGCCTATGTGTTCTATTTCATGGAGGCACTGCAGCAAGCCGCGCTGGAACTGGGCCTGGATGAAGAGCAGGCCAGGCTGCTCAGCCTGCATACTTTCACCGGCGCCAGCCAGTTGGCCGCGCAAAGCGTGGAGACCCCCGCTACCCTGCGCAGCCAGGTCACCTCCAAAGGCGGCACGACGGAAAGCGGCATCATGGCGCTGGAGATGGCAGCGGTGAAATCCGCCATCATCAAGGCAGCCAAGGCCGCCGCCGCACGCTCGCAGGAGCTTGGCGACCTGTTAGGCAAAGACTAGCCATATGACTTATGGCTGCATCCATATTAAGTACGATTAAAAACGCAACCCCAGGGAACCTTGAATTAATGATAGCCAGCGCACTCGCCTTTATCCTGCAAACCATCTTCGGCCTATTCACACTGGTACTGTTGCTGCGCTTCTACCTGCAGCTGACACGTGCGCCCTTCCAGAACCCGGTATCGCAGGCCGTGGTCGCCGTCACCAATTTCATCGTAAAGCCAGTACGGCGCATCATTCCCGGCTTTCGCGGCATCGACCTGACCACCCTGCTGCTGGCCTACCTCACCCAGTTCATCCTGCTGTTGCTGCTGCGCTGGCTCGGCGATTTCCCCTTCCTGGTAGCCGGCAGCGGCATCTGGATCTCACTATTCGGCCTGGCGCTGGTCGAGATACTGAAGCTCAGCATCTACATCTTCCTGTATGCAGTGATCGCACAGGCCATACTGAGCTGGATCAACCCCTACAACCAGCTGACACCATTGCTGGATGCACTCACCAGGCCGATACTCGCGCCACTGCGCCGCCTTATCCCCACCGCAGGCGGTTTCGATTTTTCGCCCATCATCGTGTTTATCGTCGCCCAGCTGCTCATCATGCTGGTCATCACGCCGCTAGAAGTGCAATTCCTGCGTATGGTT
>JAZKEL010000346.1:0-9308 GCA_040387075.1 Pseudomonadota bacterium | reverse complement strand
CCGCGTAGTTCCAAATCGGATTTGGCGATCTCGAACCCGTCGCTGGATTCGTAGATGACCTTAAGCCTGGCACGCGCGATTTCACCAAGCGGGCCCTGGTAAAGCAATATGCACGCACTTTTTGCAGCGCCACGCCCCACGCGGCCGCGCAACTGGTGCAGCTGGCTGAGGCCCATGCGCTCGGCGTGCTCGATCACCATGAGGCTGGCATTGGGCACATCCACGCCCACTTCGATCACCGTGGTCGCCACCAGCAGTTGGATTGCATTGGCGTTGAACAGCGCCATCACGGCCTGTTTCTCTGCCGATTTCATGCGCCCGTGCACCAGCCCCACACGCAAATCCGGGAATGCCTGTTGCAGGTGTTCGTAGGTTTCCAGCGCTGTCTTGAGCTGCAAGGTTTCAGATTCCTCGATCAACGGGCATACCCAATAGGCTTGCCTGCCCTCTGCGCACGCCTCCCTGACCCTGGCCAGCACTTCATCGCGGCGCGTGTCGGAAACCAGCTTGGTGGCGACCGGGGTACGGCCTGGCGGCAACTCGTCGATGACGGAGACATCCAGGTCGGCGTAATAGCTCATCGACAGGGTACGCGGGATAGGGGTGGCGCTCATCATGAGCTGGTGGGGCGCACTGATCTGACCATTCCGGCCCTTTTGTTTGAGCGACAGGCGCTGCTGCACGCCGAAACGGTGCTGCTCGTCGACGATGGCCACGCCCAGCCGGGCGAAATTCACCTGCTCCTGGAACAGCGCATGCGTGCCCACCACCAGCCTGGCAGCCCCGCTGGCGATGGCGGCCAACGAAGCGGTGCGGTCTTTCTTGTTCTGGCTGCCGGATAGCCAGGCCACTTCAATATTCAAGGGGGCCAGCCAATGCTGCATTTTCTTGTAATGCTGCTCGGCAAGTATTTCGGTCGGCGCCATGATGGCGGCCTGCCAGCCGTTTTCGATGGCCTGCAACGCAGCCATGGTGGCGACGATGGTCTTGCCGCTGCCGACATCGCCCTGCAGCAGGCGCTGCATGGGATGCTTTTGCGCCAGGTCGCGGCCGATCTCCATCGCCACGCGCTGCTGCGCCTGCGTCAGCGGGAAGGGTAGGCTTTTCAGCAAGGCCGTGATCAGCGTTTTGGAAGGCTTCAGTGCGGGCGCCCCCAGGCTGCGGCGCCGTGCATAATGGCGCCGCATGGATAACTGCTGTGCCAGCAGTTCATCGAATGCCAGGCGTTGCCATTCAATAGTGGCCTGGCTGGCAAGCGCATGGATATTGGCTCCCAGAGGAGACATCGGTGCGGGATGATGCAGTGCCTTCAGGCTGTCGGCAAAACTCGGCATGCCATGTTTGGCATAGACAAACTCAGGCAGGGTTTCCGACTGGTCGCCATGGATCAGCGCCCAGCCTATCCATTTACGAAGGGAAGCCTGCGACATGCCGGCCGTGGTCGGGTAAACCGGCGTCAGGTTTTCAAGCACGGGGGTGGAATCGCGTACCGCCTTGCATTGCGGATGCACCATCTCGTAACCGAAGAATCCGCTGCGTACTTCGCCCAGTGCGCGCAACTGCTTGCCCACGGCGAGCGCGGCGACCTGGCTGGGGTAAAAATGGAGGAAGCGCAGCGTGAGTTGCTGGCCATTGGTGTCCTGAAGACGGCAGACCAGGGTTTTGCGGGGCTTGTACTGGACTTCTGCGTGGACGATCTCACCTTCAACCTGCGCCTGGTCACCACCGCGCAATTCACGTATCGGCGTGATGCGCGTTTCATCCACATAACGCAGCGGAAGGTGCAATAGCAGGCCCTGGACGGTGCTGATGCCCAGCTTCTGCAGACCGGCCAGCACAGGTTTGGTGATGCCTTTGATTTGAGCGAGCGTGTCGTTCATTGCCTATTCATCGCTTGTTGTTCATTGAGTGTCGTTCAATGCCCGCGCTCATTGTGGTTGATTCGTCGCCAGGACGGCTGCATCTTGAGAGACGCAGAGATTTTTGCATCGAGCCGGAAATCTTGCTCGATTACTGGATTCTCTGATCGATATTCACGCCCTTGACGCGATTGATGCGCACAACGTCCGGGATCTTGCGCAGGCGCCGCATCAATTCCGCCAAGTGCACGCGGTTTTCCACCTGCACGGTGAAATGGATATTGGTATAGGCGCTGTTGTCGGATTCTTCCATGCTCACGTTATCGATATTGGAACCCGCCTCGGCGATGCCCGCCGCGATCTTTGCCAGCATGCCGCGCTTGTTGGCGGCCGCCATCTTCAGGTTGACCGTGAACAGGTGCTTGCCGTCCGGATCCCATTCCACATCCAGCCATTTTTCAGGATCGACACGGAATTTACGGATTGCCGGGCAATCGTGGGTATGGATCACCAGGCCTTTATCCTTGTTGATAAAGCCCAGGATCGGGTCACCGGGTATCGGCCGGCAGCACTGGGCGAATTGCACGGCCATGCCCTCGGAACCACGGATGGTGATGGTACCCAGCGGCTTGTTGGTGTGCTTGGCGTGGCGCTCGCCATGCTCTTCTCCCATCGCCAATAATTGGTGGGCCACCATCACATTCAGTCGCTTGCCCAGGCCGATGTCGGTCAATATCTCTTCCCTGCTCTTGGCGCCATAATCGCGCAGCAGTTTTTGCCACTGCGTATCCTCGATCGACGTCGGCTCCGCATGCAGTGCGCGCAATGCCTGGTTCAGCATGCGTTCGCCAAGGTGGGCGGATTCGGTGGATTGCAGCGACTTGAGGAAGTGGCGGATATGCGCGCGTGCCTTGCCGGAAACGACGTAATTCAGCCAGGCCGGATTGGGATGCGCATGCGCAGCGGTGATGATCTCCACATGGTCGCCGTTGTGCAGCTCGGTGCGCAACGGTGCCAGCTCGTGGTTGATCTTGACGGCTACGCAGCGGTTGCCGATGTCGGTATGCACCGCATAGGCAAAATCCACGGCGGTAGCGCCCTTGGGCAGCGCCATGATCTTGCCTTTGGGCGTGAATACGTAGACCTCATCGGGAAACAGGTCGACCTTGAAGTGCTCCAGGAACTCTAGCGAATCGGCGCTCTCGCTCTGGATATCCAGCAAACGCTGCAGCCACTGGTGGGTCTGCTGCTGCAAGGCCGTCAGGTGGGCATCCGTGGTCTTGTACAGCCAGTGCGCCGCCACGCCGGCATCGGCGATGTTATGCATTTCCTGACTGCGGATCTGCAGTTCGATCGGGGTACCGAAGGGACCGAACAAGGTGGTATGGAGGGACTGGTAGCCATTGGCCTTGGCAATGGCGATGTAGTCCTTGAATTTGCCCGGGATCGGCTTGTAAAGCCCGTGTATGGCCCCCAGCGCCAGGTAGCAACTTGGCAGGTCCTTGACGATAACGCGGAACCCGTAGATATCGTATATCTGCGAAAAGGTGATGGTCTTGCCGGTCATCTTCTTATAGATGCTGTACAAGTGCTTCTCGCGGCCTTTTACGTCAGCCTCGATATGCATGTCCGCCAGGCGTTGCCGGATGGAGTCCTGTATCTTGCCGACCACTTCCTTGCGGTTACCGCGTGCCGCCAGGATCGCCTTGGAGATAACGCGATAGCGCATGGGGTAGAGGTATTTGAAGCTCAGGTCTTCCAGCTGCTGGAAAATGGCATTCAGGCCCAGCCGGTTGGCGATGGGCGCATAGATGTCCAGCGTTTCGCGGGCGATGCGGCGCTGCTTTTCAGGCTTCATCACGTCCAGCGTCTGCATGTTGTGCAGGCGATCCGCCAGTTTCACCAGGATCACGCGAACATCCTGCGACATGGCCAGCAGCATCTTGCGGAAATTTTCCGCCTGCGCCTGGGTCGCGCTCTGGAATTCGATCTTGTCGAGCTTGGAAAGTCCATCCACCAGCTCTGCCACCTGCTTGCCGAACTGGTCACCGACCTGTTGCTTGGTAATGCCGGTGTCCTCCACCACATCGTGCAGCAACGCTGCAATGATGGTGGGTACGTCCAGGTGGAGATTGGCAAGGATGCCGGCGACCGCAACAGGGTGGGTGATATAAGGCTCGCCGCTCATGCGGTTCTGGCCTTCGTGGGCGGCAGCGCTGAAACGGTAGGCCGTCCAGATGTGTTCGATGTCTTCGGGCTTGAGGTATTCTTTAAGGCGGAGGGTAAGTTGCGACTCTTCGCTATCTGCTGGGAGCAGAGGCGCTAGTGGTGGTTTTACAAATTCTGCGGATCGTTTTGCAGCCTCTTTCGGCATGGCATTTTTAAACCACTTTAAATTAATTCAAGACGAATCGCTGTGCTAAAACATGCGCCGGCTGGATCCCTTTGGAAAGGAGGCCAGCCAGCTAACGACTATGCGTGACCGCGATTCAGTACTTCCAGACCCACTTTGCCGGCAGCGATTTCGCGCAGGGCAAGGACGGTAGGCTTGTCTTTATGACCATGCGTACTCACCAGCGGTTCAGAACCATTGGCCAACTGGCGTGAGCGGTACGCTGCCACCAGGGTCAGTTGAAAGCGGTTCGGGATTTTTTCCAGGCAGTCATCAACGGTAATACGGGCCATTTTATATCTCCAGACGATTATGCACTTGCAATACAACCATTTAGTAAATCTAAATTAATGTCGTAATAAGCGCTTCATGCTGCCGCATCTGCTTGTCGCAGCGCAGGCGTTGGGAACGAACGATGGCGCATAAATCCTGCAGCGCCACCTCGAATTTGTCATTGATTATAACATAGTCGAAAACCGGCACGTGGCTCATCTCCTCGCGCGCTACCGACATACGCTTTTCGATCACCTCCACGCTATCCTGTCCACGGCCATGCAGGCGCTGCTCCAAGGCCTCGATGGAAGGGGGCAGCACGAAGATGCTGATGGCCTGGTGATACAGCCGGCGCACCTGTTCGGCACCCTGCCAGTCGATTTCCAGTATCAGGTCATTGCCGGCCAGCAGGCCGACATCCACACGGTTCTGCGAGGTGCCGTAGCGCGCTCCATGGACCTGCGCGCTTTCCAGGAACTCGCCTTCCCCCAGCATCTGCAGGAAGGTGTCTTCGTCCACGAAATGGTAATGCTCGCCGTCGACCTCGCCAGGACGCGGTTTGCGGGTGGTGTAGGAAACCGACAGCTTGACCCTGCTATCGGCTTCCAGCAGGGCACGTACCAGGCTGGTTTTACCGGCGCCGGAAGCTGCGGTTATGATGAAGAGATTGCCAATCATGCTGTGCCTAATACCTTGTCTATAATTGTTTATCTGGTTTATTCGACGTTCTGGATCTGCTCGCGCATCTGTTCGATCAATATCTTCAGGCCCATCGCCACTTGCGACGATTCCGTCGAGATCGACTTGGAGCCGAGCGTATTGGCTTCACGGTTAAGTTCCTGCATCAGGAAATCAAGGCGCTTGCCGGCCGCAGTATCGGCATCCAGTATGCGCTTAACTTCCTGCATATGGGCGGTCAGCCGGGTCAGTTCTTCGTCCACATCGACACGTTGCGCGAACAGCACCAGTTCCTGGCGCACGCGTTCATCGTCCACGGTTTTCATCACTTCCTGGAACTTGGTGGTGAGCCGCTCCTGGTACGCCTTGATCTGCAAAGGCAGCAACGGCTTGACCTGTGCCACCAAGGTTTCCATGTCAGCCAGGCGCTCCAGTATCAAGGCCTTAAGCTTCGCACCTTCGCGTGAGCGCATGTCGGCCATTTGCTGCAATACGTCGCCGATGCCCGAACGTACTTCCTCCACCAGCGCGTCTGCGCTTTCAGCAGGGTCCGCGCCCGCATCGGCCTCACTCTCTATAACACCCGGCCAGCGCAGGATATCGGCTACGGTCAAGGGCTGGCTCTGCGGAAAATGCTGCTGCACGCCGGCCGTCATCTGCGCAAGTTGCTGCAAGATCGCGGTATCCAGCTGCGTCGATTGGCTGGCGACAGTCTTGCGTACCAGGCTCATGCGGCACTCCACCTTGCCGCGACCCAGCCTGGCGCTGATCAGTTCGCGCACCAGCGGTTCGGTGTGACGCAATGTGTCATCCAGCTTCATGTGCAGTTCTAGGTAACGGTGGTTCACCGAACGCAATTCAATCAGTAACATACCGCCCGAAATGGCGCGTTCTGTCGAGGCAAACCCTGTCATGCTGAAGATCATCGGGTGTATTCTTTCTAAAATTTAATGCATGGTACCAAATCCAGCCGAATTCATGCCAGAATAGGTGCATAAAATGCTTTACAATAAGCACTTACTCCCTGATTTATAAAAATAAATAGACAGATAATAATACATGCAAGACTCCCAAAATCAGGCATTACCGGTTGGCCATCGCCTACATGACTATGAAATCAGGAAAGTCCTCAATACCGGCGGCTTCAGTTTCGTCTATATCGCCCAGGACCCCAACGGCAATACGGTCGCCATCAAGGAGTACCTGCCTACCGACTTGGCGCTGCGTACCGATGGCACCAATGTCTCGGTAAATTCGCCGGAGGCGGCCTCCAGTTTTCGCCACGGCCTGAAATGTTTTTTCGAGGAAGGCCGCGCGCTGGCCAATATCGACCACCGCAATATCGTACGCGTATTGAATTTCTTCCGTGCCAATGAAACCGTCTACATGGTCATGCAGTACGAGCGCGGACGTTCGTTGCAGGAATCCATCCTCAAGCAGACCGAGCCGGTCAGCGAGAATTTCATACGCCGCGTATTCAGCGAATTACTGAATGGCCTGCGCGAGGTACACGCGCAGAAACTGCTGCACCTGGATATCAAGCCTTCCAATATCTACATACGCGTGGACGGCTCACCGGTGCTGCTGGATTTCGGTTCGGCACGGCAGACGCTGACCGACGTACAGCCCAAGCTGCCGCCCAGCTACACTCCCGGGTTTGCTTCGCCCGAACAGTACTTCGACCGCAGGCAGTTGGGGCCATGGAGCGATATCTACAGCGTAGGCGCCAGCATGTATTCCTGTATCGCCCGCGCTGCGCCCATGGCGGCGGATAACCGCCTGAAAAAAGACCATTTAATGCCTGCCGTGAAATTCGGCAAGAACCATTACTCGCAGAACCTGCTGGAGATAATCGACAGTTGCCTGGCGCTGGACCACATGCAGCGTCCGCAAAGCGTATTTGCGCTGCAGAAGTCGCTGCTCAAGAATATCCCGCTGAAGCCGGTGAAACCCAGCCTGCTGAAAAAAATAAAGCACTACCTCAACACGCCTTTATGAGCACGCCGTGACGAGATTGACCGCATGAGACCTGCCGAATGAAGTTTAAGCCATGAAATTCACCGTCTACCAGGGCAGCCGCCAGGGCCCACGCCCGTACAACCAGGATCGCCTGGCCTACTCCTACAGCAAGGATGCGCTGATGATGGCAATCGCCGATGGCATGGGCGGCCACCGCCACGGCGAAGTGGCCGCACAGCTGGCGATCAAGATGCTCACGGATGCGTTCCAGAAGCAGGCCACGCCGGAGCTTTCCAACCCGAATCGCTTCCTGAACGAGCAGATCACCGAAATCCACGAATCCATCGACGATATCCGTAAGAACAACGGCCTGATGGAAGCACCGCGCACTACGCTGGTAGCCGCTATCATCCAGCGGGATATGGTCTACATCGCGCATGTCGGCGATTCGCGCCTGTACCACTTCCGCAATAAAGAGTTGATCTACCGCACGCAGGATCATTCGGTGGTGCAGATGCTGTTGCGCAAGGGACAGATCAAGAAGGAAGACATGCTGGAGCATCCCGACCGCCACAAGATCTACAATTGCCTGGGCGGCGACAAGCCCCCGCAGATAGAGCTTAGCGGCAAGCGCAAGATGATGGACGGCGACATCCTGCTCCTGTGTACGGACGGGCTGTGGACGGCCATGACCGATTCCGAAATCGGCCAGTCGCTGCATTACGGCACAGTGAACGTATCCGCCGCACGCCTGCTGGATAAGGCCGAGGCACTGGGCAAACAGGATGGCGACAATATCAGCCTGCTCGCTATCCAGTGGGGCGACCCGCAGAACGGCGAAGAACCGGTATCCACCGGCACCATGCCGCTGGGCGCGACCACCACCATCATGAACCCGGTGATCCATGAACCCACCATGCGCCTGGATAATGGGGTAGAGGCCGTGCCTGACCTGAGCGAAGACGAGATGGAAAAAGCCATCGCCGACATCCAGGCGGCCATCCACAAAACCACCGGCGGCAAATAGCCCAGGGCACTATCCCGCGCATGCTAAACGCGCTTCGCCGTGTTCGGCAGCAGTTGGCTGATAATTACGCCTTCCATTAATCACTTCTCCATCGGAACACCATGCGGCCAAGCCAGCGTACCCCTGACCAATTACGTAGCGTAGAGATCCTCCGTCATTACACCAAGCATGCCGAAGGCTCGGTGCTGGTGAAATTCGGCGATACCCACGTGCTGTGCACCGCCAGTGTCGAAGAGAAAGTGCCGCCGTTCCTGCGCGGCAAGAATCAGGGCTGGGTGACCGCAGAATACGGCATGTTGCCGCGTTCCACCGGCAGCCGCATGCAGCGCGAGGCATCGCAGGGCAAGCAGTCCGGGCGCACACAGGAGATACAGCGCCTGATCGGGCGCAGCCTGCGCGCCATCATCGACCTGGAAAAACTGGGCGAGCGCAGCATACAAATTGACTGTGATGTGATCCAGGCCGACGGCGGCACACGCACCGCCAGCATCACCGGCGCTTACGTGGCGCTACACGACGCCATCGGCACGCTGCTGGCTAAAGGCCTGATCGCCGAGTCGCCGCTCAAGGACTCCGTCGCCGCCATCTCGGTCGGCGTCTACAAAGGTATTCCAGTATTGGATCTGGACTACATCGAGGATTCCGATTGCGATACCGACATGAACGTAGTGATGACGGGTAACGGCGGCTTTGTGGAGATTCAAGGCACGGCCGAAGGCGAACCGTTCGCCCGCTCGGAAATGACCGCGATGCTGGATCTGGCTGAAAAAGGCATCAAGGAACTAGCTGCCAAACAGAAAACCGCACTAGGGGTTTAAGTATCAATGGCACTTCCATTTAAACAATTGGTAATCGCGACCGGCAATAGCGGCAAATTGCGCGAGATCCAGCAGATGCTGGATGGCCTGGGTATCGAGGTGCTGCCGCAGTCGCAGTTCAGCGTACCCGAGGCAGAAGAACCGCATTGCACATTCATCGAAAACGCGTTGGCAAAGGCACGCCATGCCAGCCGACTGACCAATCTGCCGGCACTGGCAGACGATTCCGGCATTTGCGTGGATGCCCTGCAGGGCGCGCCAGGCGTGCTGTCTGCACGCTATGCCGACAGCAGCAAATCGAT
>JAZKEL010000345.1:0-2716 GCA_040387075.1 Pseudomonadota bacterium | reverse complement strand
TTGCGCGAAGGATTGGTGAAGATCTTATCGGTGTCATCATATTCGATCAGGTCGCCGAGGTACATATACGCTGTGTAGTCGGAGATACGGGCCGCCTGTTGCATATTGTGGGTGACCACCAATATCGTCAGCTTGTTGCGCAGCTCTGACATCAGCTCTTCGATATTAGCGGTTGCGATCGGGTCCAACGCCGATGTCGGTTCATCGAACAGCATGATTTCAGGATCTGTCGCCAGTGCGCGTGCAATGCACAGACGCTGTTGCTGGCCGCCGGAGAGATTGAATGCCAGATCCTGCTGGCGGTCTTTTACTTCATCCCAGATGGCGGCACCTTTTAGCGCTTCTTCCACCTTGTCGTCAATGACGCGTTTGTTGGATTCACCGCGTACGCGCAGTCCGTATGCCACGTTTTCGTAGATGGATTTGGGGAATGGGTTGGGTTTCTGGAACACCATGCTGATGCGCATACGCACTTCTATCGGGTCGACGCCATCGGCCAGCACGTTGGTGTTGTCAGGATGCATGACGATCTGGCCGTCATAACGATTGCCTGGATACAAATCATGCATGCGGTTGAAACAGCGCAGGAATGTCGATTTTCCGCAACCGGAAGGCCCGATCAGTGCGGTGATCTTTTTCTCGTACAAAGGCATGGTGATGCCCTTCAGTGCTTTATGACCGCCGTTGTAGAAAAAGCTCAAATCGCGTGATTCTGCTTTAATCGGTGTAGTTGCTGTAACCATCAGAGTTTCCTAATTAAAATTGTGTCGTTGCAAGCGAGACCGCTTACCACTTGATGTTTTTACGAATCTTGTAGCGCAGGTAAATGGCCGTGCCATTCATCAGCAATGTCACCACGATGATCACCGCACCTGTCGCCGCTGCATTGATGTGGAATGCATGGTCCGGACGCGACAGCCAGCTGAACATCTGGATCGGCAATACGGTAAAGCCCGAGCTCAGCCATTCGAAGCTGATGAAAGGCGGCGTAGTGCTGATCGGGCTAGGCGGTAGGAAGGCGATGAAGGTCAGCGCACCGATCGTGATGATAGGTGCGGTTTCCCCCAGGGCACGTGCCATGCCGATGATCACACCGGTGAGGATGCCGCCGTACGAGTACTTCAACACATGGTCAGAACACACCTGCCATTTGGTGGCACCCACCGCATAGGCCGCTTCGCGAATGGCGACTGGAATGCCGCGGATCGCCTCACGTGTCGCCACGATGATGATAGGCAGTATCAGCAGGCCCAGTGTCAGGCCGGCGGTGACGATGCTCTGACCGAGATCCAGTGTGTAAACGAACAGGCCCAGTGCCAGCAGGCCGTAAACAATGGATGGTACGCCGGCAAGATTGGTCACGTTGATCTCGATGAGGTCGGAAAACCAGTTCTTAGGCGCGTACTCCTCCAGGTAGATACCAGCAGCTACGCCCATCGGCACTGCCGAGATAAAGGTCACCAGCATCACCAGGAACGAACCTACCCATGCGGATAATATGCCCGCATTGGCTGCCCGGCGCGATGGAAAACTGGTAAAGAATTCCGGCGTAAAGCGCTGGTAGCCATCCATCACCAAATCAACAAACAGCGTCAGCAATGTCAGCAAGCCTATCATCAGTGCCAGCAAGCCTATGATCGCAAAAATATAGTCATTGAGCTTGTGGCGCTTGATCATCGCCCGTACTTCATCCAGGTTCTTCAGCACCGCAGCCTGTGGCAATGCACTTACATTCGAATCGGTCGCGTTACTCATTAATAAACCTCACGGAATTTCTTACGGGCCATGTGGCCAAGGATGTTGAAGAACAGCGTCATGAACATCAGTACCAGGCCGGCGGCAAAAATACTCTGGTAGCCGATACTGCCATGCGGCAAGTCGCCCATCGCCACTTGTACGATGTATGCAGTAATGGTGGCTGCACTGTCCATCGGGTTGAAGGTCAGGTTCGGCTGCTGGCCTGCGGCTAGCGCCACTACCATGGTTTCGCCTACGGCACGCGATACACCCAGGATATAGGCCGCAATGATGCCGGAAGCCGCCGCCGGTGTGACCACCCGGACCGCAGTCTGGAAACGGGTTGCACCCATGGCATAAGAGCCTTCACGCATGCTCATCGGTACTGAGCGCATGGCATCCTCTGCAACAGATGCGATATAAGGAATGATCATGATGCCCATGACGATGCCTGGGCCAAGCATGTTGAAGCTTGGCAGTTCCGGGAAAATCTTCTGCAGCATAGGAGTGACGAACAGCAGGGCAAAGTAACCGAATACCACCGTCGGTACACCGACCAGTAGTTCGAGGATAGGTTTTACGATCTCGCGTGTTTTGTGGGTGGCGAATTCAGACAGGAAAATCGCGCCTACGGTGCCGATCGGTATCGCCACGGTCAAGGCGATGGCAGAGGTTGTCAGCGTACCGGAGACCAGCGGCATGATGCCATAGTGGGCATCTTCAAACAGCGGTGTCCATTGCGTATCCGTCAGGAAATCGATGATCGAGACATGGGCAAAGAAGCCGAGCGATTCGTACACCAGGATGGTCACGATAGAGACCGTGGTCGCCACTGCCGACAGGGCAGCCAGCATGAGGATAAATTCGATAATACGCTCGCGAATATTGCGTTTTATGTTCTTCGCCAAGCGTTTACTGATAGTGAGCTCAATCGGATTATGTAGCACTTGAGTAGCCGTATTCATGTAATTTTGACCCC
>JAZKEL010000344.1:0-1612 GCA_040387075.1 Pseudomonadota bacterium | reverse complement strand
ATTAAGTTGAAGTCGAATTAAAAACGGCCAGCAAGAAATTGCTGGCCTTTTTTATTTGAAGCATGAGCATGCCATTGTATGCGCCTAACTCATCGTTATTTCCGGCTTAGCTGGTCAGCCAGGCGCTTGGCTGCCTCGGAAGCTTGCAGGCGCTGTGCATGGTCGACTTCATCCCCAAAAATAGTCTTCTCGGTAATGACAGTGTGCACGTCGGTAATGCCGATAAAACGCAACCAGGCCTCGACGTATGGCTTCTGGAAATCAAACTGTTCTGCAGGGGTATTGGATTGCGCAGAGTAATCGATACCCCGCGCGTAGGAAACCACGGCGGTTTTATTGTGTAAAAGGCCTTCAAACCCGCTTTCCGGATCAAAGCCAAACAGAATATCCTTCTGCGACACCAGGTCGATAAAGTGCTTGAGCTTGTAGGGAATACTGAACTTCCACAGCGGCACCGACAGCACGATGATATCTGCCCGCTGCAGATACACCGCCAGCTCCTGCAAGGTCGTCCAGGCAGCTTGTTGCTCGGCAGTCAACGGCGTGCCGCTAAGGCCAGCGTACTTGGCATCCATGGCCGCCTGGTCGAACTCGGGTAACTGTAGGGCCCACAGGTCTAGAGTGACCACGTCGGTATCCGGCTGATGCTCGCAATAGCGGGCGATAAAGCTGTGGGCGGCGTGAATAGACGCGGAGCGTTGCTTGCGGGGGGACGATTCAATATGGAGGATGGATGTCATGTGGCGCCTTTCATGTTGGGTGATCAGAGTTGCATAGGCCGAGCACAGTGCTGACTGGAAGCTACAGCGTATTACATTACCCATGCACCAATGCAAGGTCTGTCAGACGCGCGCTTACTTTCAAAGTTTCAGGCTTGAATTAGTAGTGGTTTGCAAAGTGTTGTGTGCACTAGGCCCAAGCCAGTGATTTAAGTTAGTAGAACGAATGTTAGCCAGCATAAAGAATGGCCGCGTCCAGCAACTGCTTGCCGGATTGCATGGCAGGCCGCACTGAAAAGCGGTGGTCGGCAGATTGCGCCAGCAATGCGGCCTCTTCCACACCCATCTCCTCAATATAAGCCTTGAGATCGGCGATAGTGATGATGGGAAGTTGATGCTGTGCGGCAAACCTGAAAAGGTCGGGCCGTCGCGCCATGCTGCCGTCGTCGTTGACGATTTCGCACAGCACGCCGGCCGGACTCAAGCCTGCCAGCCTGGCCAGGTCGTAGGCGGCCTCGGTGTGGCCCTGCCTGGCCGTCACGCCGCCCTTGCGCGCCTGTAGTGGAAAGATATGGCCTGGTCGTGAAAACTCCGCTGCGCTGGCCTGCGGTCGCGCCAGCGCACGCAGGGTTCTGGCCCTGTCAGCGGCGGAAATGCCGGTGCTATTGCCGGCGATGCAATCGACGGTGACGGTAAACGCCGTCTGAAAGCTATCCTGATTCGCGGGCACCATCAGCGGCAATGCCAGCGACTTGAGCCTGTCTGCGTCCAGCGCCACGCACACCACGCCGCTGCTGTGCCGCACCAGAAAGGCCATCTGCGCCGCGGTGATCTTCTCTGCCGCGATGATGAGGTCGCCTTCGTTTTCCCTCTCGGTATCGTCCACCACTACC
>JAZKEL010000343.1:0-11928 GCA_040387075.1 Pseudomonadota bacterium | reverse complement strand
TCCACTTCAAGGTTATCATTGAACTTGAAATCGCCCAGGTAAAGTGGATTGGCGCGCACATTGCGCATGCCCGAGACATGGGCGGCATTGCGCGCCCACAGGGTGACTTTATGCCGGTTGCTGATCTGCATGGCAAGCGCAGTGCCCCATGCCCCGGCGCCTAGAACGGCTATTTTCATAGAGCCAGCTTCATCTTTTTCAGCATAATTACATTCA
Organism: Pseudomonadota bacterium; assembly: GCA_040387075.1. Classification (GTDB taxonomy): domain Bacteria; phylum Pseudomonadota; class Gammaproteobacteria; order Burkholderiales; family Methylophilaceae; genus DATHXC01. The sequence goes on along the minus strand of JAZKEL010000343.1, from coordinate 11,712 downwards.
TGACTTACAGCCCCCACACCGCAGTACTGAGTACATAACCGCTGAGGCCATCGCGATGCTTTACTTTTACCCACCCGCCTTTTGCTGCCTCTACCAGGTCGAGCACGACGTCTTTATCGAGCTTAGCGACTAGGCTCGCATTCGTATCGGCGGACTGCCGCAGCTCGGCAGCATTCTGCGTCACAAGCAGAGTCCGCGTAGTGCCTAGGTTTTTTGTTTCTATCCAGTTCAGGCCGCCCTGGTTATCGCGCACCTTGGTCCACTCCCCCAGGTTGACGATCACTTCCAGCGGATAGCCCTGGCCGATCACGTACAGTTTCTTCCCTTGGGCAGAAGGCGCATCGTACAACACGGCTTTCGACACGGCGACCGTCCTGAAGTCCAGCGCCGAGGCCATTCCCGGCATCAGCATGAAGGCCAGGACTAGCAGAAGGAACAGTTGGATGCGTCCTGCGGTACGCCGGACCTTGACGAGCAGGGATATCACCTTGAATTACTGGATAGTAGCGTCAGGCTGTTGTTTCTGCTGCGCATACAGCGCTTCGAAATTGATCGGATTGAGCAGTACCGGCGGGAAACCGGCGCGTACGACGATGTCGGACACCACTTCACGCAGGTAAGGGAAAATGATATTCGGGCACGTCACGTTCAGGATGACTTCCAGGTTTTCATCCGGAATATTACGTACTTGGAAAATGCCGGCTTGCGCCACTTCAACCAGGAATACGGTTTTGTCTTCGATCTTGGAAGTCACGGTCACTGTGGTGACCACTTCGTACACGCCCTCATCCAGCTTGTTGGAGGCATTGCTCAACTCGATACCGACTTGCGGCGCGGTGCGCTCGATAAAAATTTGCGGTGCATTGGGGATCTCAAGCGACAGATCCTTCACGTAGATTTTTTCGATGCCGAATGATGGTTGTAACTCTTCCGCTGATGCCGCCTGGTTTGATTGTGACTCTGCCATGATTATTCCTGTTTAGTTGGCCGGTGTTTCATACACCTGGATTTTATGATGTGGACTGGGTTTAACTAACAACCAGTTCTGATTAATTACGGGCCTGATTAATAAACAATTTGCTATTGATACCAACCAGGCAATTTACAAAAACGACATTCTAAACTTAAACACTTCAAAAACATATTCCGCCTGACGTTTTAACTACGCGCCAGTGGCTCTCCTATTACAGTTTCAACAAGGGATCGAGCCCACCGGCCAGGTCGAGCTGGCGCAACTCATCGAAACCGCCAATATGGCGTTCGTCGATATAGATTTGCGGCACGGTACGGCGCCCGGTTTTCTGCATCATCTCGATGCGCAGTTCCGGTTGCAGGTCGACACGGATCTTGTTGATCTCTTTCACCCCTTTGCTCACCAGCAGGCGTTCTGCATTGATGCAATACGGGCAACTTGCTGTGGTGTACATCACGATATTCGCCATCTTCATTCCTGCATTATTCCCTGGTTGAATCCCAGGTTAGTTCATGAACCTTTTTTGCATCCTGGCTTGCAGTTATGCAAAACCAGGTGAAACAACTTGAATTCAGGCCGCCTTAATTACCGGCAAATTGGCTTTCTCCCAGGCATTGAGGCCGCCTTCCAGGTTATACACCTTGGTGAATTCGTTTTTGAGCAGGATGCTGCACGCCTTGCTGGAGCGTATCCCCGCCTGGCAGTTCACCAGTACCGGCTTATCCTTATACTTTTTGAGCTCGGCCAGCCGGTCAGCCAGCTGCTCGACGGGGATATGCTTTGCATCCGTAATATGGCCGGCAGCAAATTCGGTATCGTTACGCACATCGAGCACGATGGCATTATTGCGGTTGATCAGCATGACGGCATCCGCAGGGCTGACATTGGCCGCACCGCCCGATGTCTTCTTGATCATGGGGAGCAATAACATAAACGCCGAACCGAGCGCCAAGCCTATCAGTAACACATTATCCGTCAGAAATTTCACAGCATGCCTTTCGCAATATACGGCGCAATATTAAAGCCAGTTTAAAGAATAGGATTGTACCTTGTAATCAATTAAAACCTGGCGACGTCCATGAATCAAACATGAGCGCACAAGGTAAACAGCCTATTGGCTATATATGCGTACACGCTTTGGAAATACAAGGCCGTGAATCCCGCTTGCCGCCAAATAATGGAGATTTATTACGCAAAAATCTCTAAAATATAGACAAACTCAGTCACCCAGCTATGCCCCTTTTATACTCAACGCCACCTCACCGTGCTAATTAACCTGGAATCAAACCCATGAGCGTAACACCCGTCATATTGCTGATCCTCGATGGCTTCGGCTATCGCGAAGACATCACCGATAACGCCATCGCGCAGGCCTACAAACCGAATTGGGACAGGTTGTGGAGCACATATCCGCATGCGCTCATCAATGCTTCGGAAGGCTTTGTAGGCTTGCCTTCAGGCCAGATGGGGAATTCGGAAGTGGGCCACCTGAACATGGGCGCCGGACGGGTGGTGTTCCAGGATTTCGAGCGCATCAACAATGCCATTGAAACCGGGTCGTTCTTCGAGAACCCGGCACTGGTCGAGGCGGTGCAAACGGCTAAACACGCCGACAAGGCCGTCCACATTTTCGGCCTGCTCTCCGACGGCGGCGTGCATAGCCACCAGGAACATATCTATGCCATGGTGGAAATGGCGGCCAAAGCCGGACTTTCGAACATTTACGTGCATGCCTTCCTGGATGGACGCGATACTCCGCCCATCAGTGCAAAACCTTACTTGCAGGCGCTGGAAGATAAATGCGCGTCACTGGGCGCCGGCAAGATCGCCTCGATCTGCGGGCGCTATTACGCCATGGACCGCGACAAGCGCTGGGAACGCGTGGCTCCAGCCTACAAGCTGGTCACGGAGGGCGTTGGGGAATTTACGGCAACAAGCGCACTTGCCGGACTGGATGCCGCATATGCACGCGGCGAGAACGACGAGTTCGTCAAGGCGACGGCCATCGTCAAGCCGGGCGAAGCACCCGTGCATATGCAGGACGGCGATGTCATCGTGTTCATGAACTTCCGCTCCGACCGTGCACGCCAGCTCACCAGCTGTTTCCTGGAGCCTAGCTTCAATGGATTCAAGCGCGACTACCTGCCGAAGCTGAGCGGCTATTACACACTGACCATGTACGACAAGAACGAGGTCAACGCCAAGGCCGTATTCCCGCCTTCGGATGTCACCAACACCTTCGGCGAATACGTGTCCAGCCTGGGCCTGAAACAACTGCGCATCGCCGAGACCGAGAAGTATCCGCACGTCACCTTCTTTTTCAACGGCGGCGAAGAGAAAGTATTCGACGGTGAAGACCGCATCATGGTGCCGTCGCCCAAAGTCGCCACCTACGACCTGAAACCCGAAATGAGTGCATTCGAGCTTACCGATAAACTGGTTGAAGCCATCGAAAGCAGGAAGTACGACGCCATCATCTGCAATTACGCCAACTGCGACATGGTAGGCCATAGCGGCATACTTTCCGCGGCGATCAAGGCGGTAGAGGCCATCGACATCTGTGTCGGCCGCGTGGTGGAAGCCATGCAGCGCATAGGCGGCGAAGTGATCATCACCGCCGACCACGGCAACGTGGAAATGATGCAGGACGTTGCCAACGACCAGCCGCATACGCAGCACACGACCAACCTGGTGCCCATGCTATATATCGGCCGCCCGGCGCTAGTAGCAGGCGATGGCGCATTGTCCGACCTGGCCCCCAGCCTGCTCAAGATGATGGGTGTACCGCAACCGCCGGAAATGACCGGCACGCCGCTGCTGCAATTTGAATCGACTGCAGCAGCCTGAAACTAGCTGTGATCAGACTGGTGTCGAAAAGACTTGCATCGACCAGCCTAGCTCCGCTTATTGCTGTCGCCACGTTTTACTGCATCTGCGCAGGTTCATCGCTATGGCCCGCCGCGAGTCTGGCGGCCACCAAGATCGAAAAATCCAAGGAAGCGCTCAGCGACATCCATGAGCGCATAGAATCCCTCAAGAAAGAATTGAATATTGCGCAGGAAGCGCATGGCGATGCTGCCGACGCCCTCAAGGACAGTGAAAAGAACATCAGCGAGACCAACCGCAAACTGTATGAGCTGAACCAGCAACATAAGGAAAACCGGGCAAAGTTAGAAAGTCTTCAAGACCAGAAAGCAAGCCTGCAAACCACCGTGCAACAGCAGAAACAACTGCTGGGCGCCCAGCTTTATGAGCAATACCTGCATGGGCAGCAGAGCTATATCCAGGTGCTGCTGCAACAGCAGGATCCCGGTGCCATGGCACGGCAACTGCAGTATTTCTCGTATGTATCCAAGGCACGCGCCGAATTGATCAATTCCATGCAAGCCAACCTGGGCAAGATTACACGTCTTAACGATGCAACCTCGCAGGCACTGAAGCAGATCACGGAGCTCAAGGTCGCGCAAGAGCAGGAACGACGCGAGCTGCAGAAGCAGAAAGCCGAACGCGGCAAAGTGCTTAAACAGCTTTCCAGCAAAATCAACGCCCAGCGCGGCGAAATCGACAAGCTGAAGCGCGATGAAAAAAGCTTGTCGCAACTGGTGGAGAAGCTAGCCAAACTGGCATTGGCAAAACCCAAGCCGCCTAAACCGGCGAAATCGACATCCCGCCAGAATAACCAGGCAAGCCCCGAAAGCAACACAGCCGGCCAGCCGCTGGCGCGCAATGACACCCTGCCCAGCAATGCCTATGACGGCAGCAACTTCGCGGGCCTGCGGGGCAAGCTGAACCTGCCTGTGCGCGGCGAAGTCACCAACCGCTTCGGGGCCACCCGCGAGGAAACTGGAATCTCATGGAAAGGCCTGTTCATCAAAGCGGCAGAAGGCAACGAAGTGAAGGCCGTAGCCGCCGGCCGGGTGGTGTTTGCCGACTGGATGCGCGGATTCGGCAACCTGCTCATCATCGATCACGGCGATGGCTACATGAGCCTGTACGGTAGCAACCAGGCCTTACTCAAACAAGCAGGCGATACGGTCAAAGGCGGCGATACGATTGCCGCCGTGGGCAATACCGGCGGCAATGAAACCAACGGCCTGTATTATGAATTGCGCAAACAGAGCAAGCCGTTCGATCCGCTAAGCTGGAGCATTGTGCGCTAAATTTGCAATGGCCCAGCACCAGGCCAGGTAAATCAGCATTGGCATATTGGGCCGATACGCATATAGCGTGGGACACGGACTACGCGTATCGACGACAGTCCCTGACATCGCAATTTCTTTCCCGCAGGCACACTGACGCTTCATCAAGGAGCCTCTATTGCCGACAAAAACATACGACAGGAACGTGTTACGTGGTCAAGCGCTGATCGCTAATGACGATAGGACCGTTGTCCAATACACCAATATCCGGCGCGCCTCACCGCAGATTACCGACATCAGTTTCGTCGAGCTCAAACAATTGCATTCGATTGCAGCTGGCCTGGTCAATGGCCAGGTAGGTGCGCCTAGAGCCGAATTCTCTGCAGTACAGTGGCTACGATATGCTGAGAGCCTGGCGATTGAATCGCCTGCAAAGCAGGTGTATTGATGGTACTGCGCTCGACAAAAATCTACGGCACGCAAACCAAAGCCGTCAAAGTAATTTCATCATTCAAGGCCAGGGTGGTAAAAGCAGGCAAAGAGTTGGACTCCTTTACCATCGAAGCCAAGCACCAGCACGAAGCCTGGTCGCTAGCCTGCCTTAAGTACATGAAGGAACACCCTGAATCCGACTTGGAAGATGTGAATATTTTGATCACCGAGTAGCTGAAGTAATGTACTGCGTGCATCTAAGTCATCAGTCACACCAGCAGCACCCATAAAAAAACCCGCCGGAGCGGGTTTTTTAAACACTGCATGCATCAAAGTTTTTAGCTGCGACGACGAGCAATGAAGCCCATCAAGCCCAGACCTGCCAGCATCATAGCATACGTTTCTGGCTCAGGAACCGCTGTAATGAAGGAGTGGTTATCTGTTTCAAATGCATTGCTGGTTGAAGCGAACTCCACACGGGTAATGTAAGGACCGCCATTCGTAAACACGTTGAAGTAAACAGCCATACCTTGGTTACCGTTTGCAGGAGTCCACAGAGCACCGTCCGTATACGAACCTAATAAACTGCTACCACTGTAGAAGCTAACGGTATTGTAAGAATCTGGAGATCCCCACAGGAAACCGAAATAGCTGACAGGCGCAGCAAACGTTACAACGGCTGGGCCTGGTTGACCTCCTGATGTGCCAACTGAGAAGTAATAGTCGGTAGAGCCCACTGGTGTTGCGTACTCACCAGTTGTGGTATTGAAGAAACCACCACCTGTATAACCGCTTGGGCGCGAGCCATCAGAGAATGTTTGAGTGGTAGCGAGAGCCTGCTGTGTCGTCGCTCCACTTGTTACAGATGCAGACAATGCAGCATGTGCTGACATTACGAAGCTGCTTAAGACTAAAGCCATGGCAAGAGTACTAATGGTTTTTTTCATTGTATTTCCCCTCAAAGTTTTGACGATCAATTAGGTGTTTTTATTGGCTATTGATCTAACTCTGCAAGCATGATTTCTTTCGAATCAAATCAACTTTGAATCAAATCAATTAGTGAAGCCGAGGGGAATTATCTACATTTTGTTACAACCCAACAATAGTCCATATGGACTATGGAAAGGCCTAATCGATGGGCTTTTTTTACGCGTCTAGCACTACCGGGTGAATTCGATTAGAAGCCTGCCATCAGGCAACAAAATCATTATTATTCAAAGCCTTGTAACAATCATCCCAGCACTCGGCATATATCACCGACCAGTGCCGGCCCGCGGTAGATCAATCCGCTGTAAACCTGTACCAGACTCGCTCCGGCAGCGATTTTCTCCACAGCATCGGCGCCGTTCAAAATGCCGCCCACGCCGATGATGGGCAATTCGCCGGCCAGCTGTTTCGACAGTTGCTGGATGACCACGGTCGATTTATGGCGCACCGGGGCACCAGACAATCCGCCGGTTTCATCCGCGTTTGGCAATCCTTTTACACTGTCGCGCGCTAATGTCGTATTGGTGGCGATCACCGCATCGAATCGGTATTGTCGAAGCAAATCGGCGATCTCGACCACCTGCGATTCTTCAAGGTCGGGTGCGATCTTCAGGGCGATGGGCACATACCGACCATGCCGATCGGACAAGGTGGCTTGTTCGGCCTTAAGGGTTTCCAGCAACGCTGCCAACGCGTCTTTCTCCTGCAACTGGCGCAGGTTCTTGGTGTTCGGGGACGAAATATTGACCGTGATGTAGCTGGCATGCGCGTATACCTTGCGCATGCAAGCCAGGTAATCTTCCACAGCACGCTCGTTCGGCGTATCGAAGTTCTTGCCGATATTGATACCCAGCACGCCCTTGAAACCGGCATTGCCGACATTCTCGATCAGCTGATCCACGCCCAGGTTATTGAAACCGAAACGGTTGATGATGCCTTCCGCCTCTTTTACCCGGAATAGCCGCGGCTTGGGATTGCCGGGTTGCGGGCGCGGTGTCACGGTGCCGACCTCGATGAAGCCGAAGCCGAGTGCGGCCAACCCGTCGATGTATGCGCCGTTTTTATCCAGCCCTGCGGCCAGGCCGACAGCGTTAGGAAATGTCAGGCCCATCACCGTGCGGGGCACACAGGCAGGTGGCCTGCGAGGCAATAGCAGAGCGCCTGCCAGGCTTGCCACCTTCAGGCTTTTCAATGTCAGGTCATGGGCATGCTCGGCGTCGAGCTGGAACAAGAGGGGTTTTAGTAGCGAGTAAGGAGTCATGGCGCGATTTTACGCGAAATCGCAAATACCCGGCACCGTGAAAAATGCAACTCGCCGCACGATACGCTGCCCAAGCATAAAGGGCTTGCGAAGCATGACGTTGGCGATGTCCCAACACACGCGTATGCAACCCGACCTGGAGATTCTATGAAATACCGACTGCTGAACCTGTTTACTTTGTTGCTTTTACTGTCGCCATTGATGTACGCAGACGATAGCCCTGTTACCGCTATCCAGACACCACCGCCTCCCCAGTTCAGCCAGCAGCAGCTGGACCAGATGCTGGCCCCCATTGCGCTCTATCCTGACGCCCTGCTTTCGCAGGTGCTGCAGGCCGCCACGTATCCGCTGGAAGTCGTGCAGGCGGCCCGTTGGTCGCGTGCCCACCCTGACTTGAATGGCGATGCAGCAGTGCAGCAGGCCAGGCAGAATAACTGGGATCCCAGCGTGGTCTCGCTGACCGCCTTCCCGCAGGTATTGGAACAGATGGACGAGAAACTCGACTGGACCGAGCAACTGGGCGATGCATTCCTTGCCCAGCAGCCGCAAGTAATGGATACCGTGCAAAACCTGCGGCAAAAAGCCAGTGCAGCCGGCAACCTGCAATCCAACCAGCAGATCAGTGTGGCGACCCAGCCTGCGCTTGGAGCACAAGCGCAAACCATTGTCATCCAGCAAGCTGCGCCGCAGGTGGTGTATGTGCCTTATTACAACCCTACTGTCGTTTATGGGCCGTGGTGGTGGGATGCCTATCCGCCTGTGTATTGGGATCCATGGCCTGGCTATGCCTATTCAAGCGTGCGCAGCGGTTTCTATTTCGGTAGTGGCATCTCCGTCAGTGCAGGCTTCTTCTACAGCAATGTCGATTGGCGCCGCCGCCACGTCAATATCGTCAACGTCAACAACTACTATTACCATGACCGCCATGACCGGGGCAGCCATGACCATGGCCGCAATGACGGCCGGCCGGATCGCGGCGGCCAACCCGGTAACGGACCGGGCAATCGCCCGGATGGTGGTACAGGCCGCCCCTGGCAACACAATCCAGAACACAGGCGCGGCGTCACCTACTCCAACCCTGCCGTGCAGCAACAATTTACGCGAGGGGATTCGCCCGCCGATAACCGCCGTGCAGAGCGGAATAGCGAATCGAGGAACTGGCCTAACGCCAACCCATCGGACACGAGAAGAAACCGTGATGCCGGACAACCGAATGCTTCACCCACATCGCCGGAAAGGCGCAACGCTAATCCCGAGGCGCGGTTCGACAATAGCAAACAGCGCCAGGAAAGACCGGATCAGGCAAACCAGCTAAATCCCGCCAACGCAGGGCGTATTGAAAACCGCGAGCGTCCAATAAACCAGCAGCAGTTCAATCGCCAGCCTGGGGAAAACAGGAGGGATTCCCAGAATCAAGCGCGCCCTGAACCGCAAATCCGCAGTATACAATCCGCGCCTTTGAACCAGCCTATACAAGCCAACCCTCAACCCCGTCCATCCGCTGGCCCGTCGCCGACGAGCCGTGAATCAGGCTCACCTGGCCGCATGGGAGGCCAGCGCTCAACCGGAGATGGCGGAGGCAACAGGGGGAATCACGGCGGGGAGCGTAATGGAAGGCAATAGATAAAGAGGCCCATTGATATCGCAACATCACTTGGATATCGCAAATCACTTGGCGCTCGACCAATGATTGGATCGCGCATCAGCTTTGAACGTGGCTGGGTCAATGTTTAATCCAGGGCCTGGATACTTTCAAGATTCTGCTTGCAAGGACAATCTGATGTCCTTCCCTCGCAAAACGTTCAGCCATTGCAAACCCAATGCCAGGTTCAGAACCTAGGCTTAAAATGTCTCCATTTATCTCCAGTGAACTGTTGAGACTATCAACAGCACACTAACTTTTAATTAAGAATCCCCACATAATAGATTTTATGTAGGGGCTCTCGTTCATCATACGAAATCGGTAGAAATGGCGACATCTGCCCATGCATTCAGCTCTCCTTCTACAAAGGCATTTTTCTCCCTTATTTTATGCACAGTGTCTGAACCTAATGGCAACCGTAATGGAGGATTCTTACTATCCACTAATTTCAGGATTGCCTGTGACAATTTAGCTGGATCACCAGGTTGAGCGTGGTTGGCAGATCCCGCAAAATCACGCATTGCGCCAACAGTCTCAGCATACTCAGCAAAGCTTTTCTGGGTGGAAACCAGTGAAGTGCTATCCAGAAAGTCGGTACGGAAAAAGCCTGGCTCCACTGTAGTGGCAATTACACCTAGCGGTTTGAGCTCATATGCCAGCGATTCGGTCAGCGCCTCGACAGCGAACTTGGTGGCGCAATAGGCACCCCAGCCGGGATAAGACGCATAGCCGCCAATCGACGAGATATTGAGGATGTGACCGCTAGCTTGTTTACGCATATGCGGGACAACAGCACGGATAACATTCAACAGGCCGAACACGTTAGTGTTGAAGAGGTCTTTCACTTCTTGATCGCCGGACTCCTCAACCGCACCAAGCAGTCCATAGCCGGCATTGTTCACTAATATGTCAATGCGTGAAAACCGTTCGATGGATTGTCTAGCAGCTTCGATGGCAGCCTGTTCATCTGTTACGTCTAATTTCAACGCAAGCAGATTCATATGGCTGCCCAATGCATCAATCACAGTCTGCGGATTACGTGCAGTGGCGATCACCTTATCGCCACGCTCAAGCGCATCTTTCGCTATCAATGCACCAAGCCCTCTTGATGCGCCAGTGATGAACCATACCTTCGATGTTGTGCTCATGATGTTCTCCTTTTTTATGTACTGCGAAATGCAGTACGTGGAGAGCATATTAGTTAAGCTCCATTCATAATAGAATCCACAATATAATTGTTTTATTATCAACCTAAGGTTGTCCTATGGAATTGACCAGATCCCTCACCATGTTTCTTGCTGTGGCGAATGCCATGAGTTTCAGAAAAGCTGCGATTGAAGAAGGTGTTTCGCCACAGGCCGTTAGTAAAGCGGTTAAGCACTTGGAAAAACATCTTGACGTAAAACTTCTGCACCGTACCACTCGTCATCTCAGCCTCACCGAAGAAGGCGAATACCTCTATCAAAATGCCAATCCAGGCATGCAAATGCTCAACGATGCGTTGAGTGGATTGGAAGGAAATAAACGGGAGATGGTGGGAAGGATACGATTAGCCGCTCCATTGGCGTTTGGGAACCGAATATTGCTGCCCTTGATGGAAGATTTTCAACAAGCATACCCGGACATCCATTTTGATCTGATGTTAAGCGACGACTTTGTAGATACAGTAAGTCAGCGAATTGATATTGGTTTCCGGACAGGACAATCACCTGAACGCAATATTATTTCGCGTAAATTAGGCGATATCGTTTCTGTTATCTGTGCCGCTCCATCCTATATAGAGAAGTACAAAGTTCCTTCAACGATAAGTGATCTGCAGAATCATCGGTGCACCGGCTTCCTTCATCCCCATACTGGCAAAGAGTTGCCTTGGGAAATCGATCGTAATGGCGAAATTGAGTATATACATGTTCCTGCAGTGGCCAGATTCAATAATATTGAGGCCGAGATTGACGCTGTTAAGCGGGGATTAGGCGTGGGTCAATTGAGTGAGTACCTCATTAGAAAAGAGCTTGATTCCGGAGAGTTGGTAACTCTACTACCAGAGGGAAAAGTAGCAAGATTAGGTATCTATATGTATTACACCGAAAGAACACAGATCCCATTCAGGGTCCGTCAATTCATCGATCACTGCTTGAACAAACTATCTACGCTATAGCAATTGCATTTCCAACGCCTCATTTCGGCCAATAGCTGCCACTCCCTATTCCAAATGTTGGATTGAAAACACTGCCGACCTTGTCTAGACATATCTAAGCCAGATAAACTGAGATTTCAA
>JAZKEL010000342.1:2268-2757 GCA_040387075.1 Pseudomonadota bacterium | reverse complement strand
AGTAATCGTAGGCGTGATTTTAATCGTACTGGGCGCAGTGGGGCTGTTCTACAAAGGCTTCAGTTACGAGAGCAAGGAAACAGTGGCGAAGATCGGACCGATCGAGGCGACTGCCGAAACCGAAAAGAACGTGCCTATCCCGGAAGTCTTGAGCATTGTGGCTATCGTGATCGGCGTGGGTGTGATTGCCGTCGGTGCCAGGAAATAAGAAGACGAGTTAGCGAGTAATGATTGTGTAATAAAAAATGGGGCAAACGCCCCGTTTTTTTATTTGCTCGCAAAAGCTAAATCAAATTACAGCTTGTCAGCATTCTCAGCCAGGTATTTGGCAACGCCTTCGGTAGAAGCGCTCATGCCGGCCTTGCCTTTGCTCCAGCCGGCTGGGCAAACTTCGCCATGCTCTTCGAAGAATTGCAGGGCGTCTACCATGCGCAGCATTTCGTCGATATCGCGACCGAGCGGCAGGTCATTCACGATCTGGTGGCGCAC
>JAZKEL010000342.1:0-2258 GCA_040387075.1 Pseudomonadota bacterium | reverse complement strand
TGCAACGCCGCCATCAGATTCCACGTCGTAAGCTTTAGCGATCTCATGCTTGATGTCTGCCACCAGGGGATAACCGACCAGGCCGATACCGCCGTTATTGACTGGGGTGTTTTTCCAGGCGAGGTGGGTAAAGTGCGAGTCGATGGAAACGCCGATCACTTCTACGCCGCGTTTCTTGAATTCTTCCAGGCGGTGATCGAATGCGATCAGTTCGGATGGGCAGACAAACGTGAAGTCCAGCGGATAAAAGAAAATAACCGCAGCTTTGCCTTTGATGTAAGCGGAGAAATTGAAATCCTCTTTGATCGAATTGTCGCCTAGTACCGCTGCTGCGGTGAAATCGGGGGCAGCCCTGCCAACTAAAACAGCCATGTTGAATCTCCTTTGGTTAGTTATTGAATTGCGAAGTGCAGAATGGATTAAAAGACACGATAGCCTAAATCAACCCAAAGTTAAATTCTAATTAAATTTTACAATGAGTTTGATGCATTCTTGCTATGACTTAAAAAAGGGTGGGCTAGCCCTGTTTGGACTGCTTACACGAAGCATGATTTAACAGACTTATCATGTTAAAATCTTGGCATTAAGAATAAGTCTTTTTCAGCCATTTTTTCAGCCTTTTAGCCGCAACGGATCAACAGCACACATGGATCAATTCGCCAAAGAAACACTCCCGATTAGCCTTGAAGATGAAATGCGCCGTTCCTACCTCGATTACGCCATGAGCGTGATCGTAGGCCGGGCCCTGCCTGATGTAAGGGACGGCTTGAAGCCGGTGCACAGGCGTGTGTTGTTTGCCATGCACGAACTCAGCAACGACTGGAATCGCGCCTATAAAAAATCTGCCCGTATCGTCGGCGACGTGATCGGTAAGTACCACCCCCATGGCGACACGGCGGTGTACGACACCATCGTACGTATGGCGCAGGATTTCTCGCTGCGTTACATGCTGGTAGACGGGCAGGGTAACTTCGGTTCGGTAGATGGCGATAATGCTGCGGCGATGCGGTATACCGAAATCCGTATGGCGCGTATTGCGCATGAGCTACTGGCTGACCTGGATAAAGAAACTGTAGACTTTGGTCCTAACTACGACGGTTCCGAACATGAACCGCTGATCATGCCTGCGCGTATCCCCAACCTACTGATCAACGGCAGCTCCGGTATCGCGGTGGGCATGGCGACCAATATCCCGCCGCACAACCTGAACGAAGTGGTGGATTCCTGTCTGGCGCTGCTGAAAAACCCGGACATGACGATAGACGAATTGATCGAGATCGTGCCTGCGCCTGATTTCCCGACCGCCGGTATCATCTACGGCACTATCGGCGTCAAGGAAGGCTACCGTACCGGCCGTGGCCGTGTGGTGATGCGCGGGCGTACGCACGTGGAAGACCTGGAGCGCGGTGGCCGCCAGGCGCTGATCGTGGACGAACTGCCGTACCAGGTGAATAAGAAGACCTTCGTCGAGAAGATCGCCGAACTGGTCAATGAGAAGAAGATAGAAGGCATTTCCGATCTGCGCGACGAGTCGGATAAATCCGGCATGCGCGTAGTGATCGAACTCAAGCGCGGCGAAGTGCCGGAAGTGGTGCTGAATAATCTGTACAAGCAAACGCAGCTTCAGGATACGTTCGGCATGAACATGGTGGCACTGCTCGATGGTCAGCCGCGACTGCTGAATCTCAAGCAGATGCTGGAAGCGTTCCTGCGCCATCGCCGCGAAGTCATTACGCGCCGTACCGTGTTCGAACTGCGTAAGGCACGCGAGCGCGGCCATGTGCTGGAAGGCCTGGCGGTAGCACTGGCCAACGTGGATGAAATGATCGCCCTGATCAAAGCCGCACCGACGCCGCCGGAGGCCAAGAAAGACCTGATGGCGAAGTCCTGGACGTCGCCGGTGGTAGAGGAAATGCTCAAGCGTGCCGCCATGGAGGCCTCACGCCCGGATGGCTTGTCTGTCGATTTCGGCCTGACACCTGAAGGCTATAGATTATCCGACGTACAGGCGCAGGAAATCCTGCAGATGCGTCTGCAGCGCTTAACCGGCCTTGAGCAGGACAAGATCGTCAATGAATACAAAGAGGTCATGGATGTCATCACCGACTTGCTGGATATCCTGGCAACCCCCGGTCGCGTTACGCAGATGATCATCGATGAACTGGCTGCGATCCGCCAGCAGTTCGGCGACAAGCGCCGGAGCGAGATCGTGCACAATGCGCAGGACCTGTCGCTGGAAGACCTGATCACGCCGCAGG
>JAZKEL010000341.1:0-2472 GCA_040387075.1 Pseudomonadota bacterium | reverse complement strand
CGCGTGACAGAGGCGATTTACGGCGCCGGCTATAACTCCAGCAGTCGTTTCTACGAAAAATCCAGCCAGGTATTGGGCATGACGCCGTCTAGCTACCGTGAAGGCGGTGCCAAAGCCGAGATCCGTTTCGCCATTGGCGAATGTACGCTGGGCTCGATATTGGTGGCCAGCAGTAAAGTCGGCGTGTGCGCGATCTTCCTGGGCGATGATCCCGGGCAGCTAGCACGCGACTTGCAGGATGCGTTTCCCCGCGCAGACCTGATAGGCGGCGACGGTGAATTCGAGCAACTGGTTGCCAGGGTGGTCGGTGCCATCGAAGCGCCCGCCAGCGGTTCAGCACTGTTTGGGCAATTGCCGCTGGATATTCGCGGCACGGCGTTCCAGCAACGGGTGTGGCAGGCCTTACGTAATATCCCGCCTGGCAGTACCGTCAGCTATTCCGATATCGCCCGTGCGATAGGCTCGCCTAAAGCCGTGCGGGCGGTGGCAGGTGCCTGTGCCGCCAACAGGCTGGCAGTGGCGATCCCTTGCCATCGCGTGGTTCGCACCGACGGTTCCATTTCCGGCTACCGTTGGGGCGTGGAGCGTAAGCGCACCTTGCTCGAATTGGAGGGTGGAAACGCCGGGCAACCCAATCCGCACCTACTTGAATGAATGCTACATAATAAGTGGGTGACCTGGCAGACGCATGGATATCGCACTGATGTTGCCACTTTAGTGGCTTACAGCAGTGGTGATGCACTCACGGGTATTGGTTCCCAGGGCATGCACTTTGTGGATGTTATTCCCCACAGCGTGTGGTTAAATCTCATACTTACATGATTGAATTGACAAGTTTTGCAGCATGCAAAACACGAGGGAAAACGCATGAGTACCATAGGATTTATCGGTCTGGGCGCCATGGGCGAAGGCATGGCGGGTAACCTGATGGCTGCAGGCCATAGCGTCAGGGTATATAACCGTACCGCAGAAAAAACAGCACCGCTGGTCAAGCAGGGTGCAGTCGCATGCGACTCGCCACTTGCGGCAGCAGAAGGGGCGGATTTCGTGATCACCATGCTCTCCAACGATGCCGTACTGGAAGAAGTCACCCTGGCTGGGAACGGCGTGCTTATTGGCTTGCAGGCCGGTGCCATTCACCTTTCCATGAGCACGGTTGCGCCGGATACCTCGCGCAAGCTGGCAGCCCTGCACGCGGAGAAGGGCGCACACTTTGTGACCGCGCCGGTATTCGGCCGGCCGGAGATGGCAGCCTCGAAAAAGTTGTGGATATGCACGTCCGGCAATAATGCTGCGATCGAGACAGCAAGGCCGGTGCTGGAGGCCATGAGCCAGGGCCTGTTCAATTTTGGCGAAGATGCGGGCGCTGCCAACATCGTCAAGCTGAGCGGAAACTTCATGATCGCCTCCTGCGTGGAAGTGATGGCCGAAGTCGCCGCACTGGCCGAGAAGAATGCCATCGCGCCGGATGCCGTGCTAAACATGCTCACCAGCACCATTTTCGCCTGCCCGATGTACCAGCGCTATGCCGACCTTATCCTGAAGCAGGACTACGAGGCCGGCTTTAAACTGTCGCTGGGATTTAAGGACATGAACCTGATCCAGGGTGTGGCGCTGAAAAGCGAGACGCCCATGCCATTCCTCGGTGTGGTACAACAGCGTTTCCTGGGTGCCATGGCGGAAGGCCGTGCTGAGCAGGACTGGAGCGCCATCGCCTTGAATGCAAGGCGCGACGCCGGCCTGCCGCTATCCATCTATGCATGAGGTTGCCATGAAACATCTAAACACGTTGTGCCTGGCCTTATTGCTTGCCCTGCTTTCCGGCTGCGCCACCAACGCCATGACCGGGCGCAGCCAGCTGATGCTGGTGTCCGAAAAATCCGCGATTGCGCAGAGCTCGCAGCTGTATTCCACCATGATCGACGGCTACGGCAAGAAGGGCAAGGTCAGTACCGACGCCGCCATCAACGAGCGCGTACAGAAGATTACCAACAGATTAGTAGAGCAGGCCATCCTCTACCGTCCGGATTCGCAGAACTGGCAATGGCAGGTCAACGTGGTGGAGGATGACGCCATCAATGCCTCGTGCATGCCGGGCGGCAAGATGGTGGTGTTCACCGGCCTGCTCAATAAGATCGAGCCGACGGACGATGAACTGGCGCAGGTCATGGGCCACGAAATCGCGCATGCGCTGGCCAATCACGGTGCGGAAAAGATGTCCATGCAGATGGTGTCAAACGCCGCTATCGCACTGGTTTCCGTGGCTGCAGCCAGCCGCAATAACGGCCAGAACCAGGGCATCGTCAATACCGCTGCCGGGGCAGGTGCGGCGGCCTTCATCACTTTGCCCAATAGCCGTGGCGCGGAAGAAGAGGCCGATAAGCTGGGCATCGAACTGGCTGCGCGAGCCGGTTACGACCCGGCAGCGGCTGTCTCGCTGTGGAAGAAGATGATGGAGCAGAGCAAGCAGAC
>JAZKEL010000340.1:0-5673 GCA_040387075.1 Pseudomonadota bacterium | reverse complement strand
AGGGTATTGATGGAGAAACCGAATATCCATAGCCCGGCAAATGTACCGACCAGGGAGATAGGCACCGCAATCAATGGGATCAGCGTCGCACGCCAGCTTTGCAGGAACAGGAATACCACCAGCACCACCAGCACCATCGCTTCGCCCAGCGTCTTGACTACTTCTTCGATGGAAGATTTAACGAAATCGCTGGTATCGTAAGGAATACGGTAATCCACGCCTTCAGGGAATTTCGTCTTCAGTTCGTCCAGCTTGGCTTTAATCGCACTGGCAGTATCCAGCGCGTTGGCGCCTGTCTGCAGGAAAACCGCCATGGCAATGCCGGGCTGGCCGTCCAGAGTACTGCTGACGTTATAGGTCTGTGCGCCCAACTCGATTCGGGCAACATCCTTCAGCCTCAAAACGCCGTTAGGCCCATCTGCGCGCACAATAATATTGCCGAACTCAGCCGGATCCACCAGGCGACCCTTGGCAGTGACGGTATAGACGATCTGCTGGTCGGCAGGCGCGGGATCCTGACCTATTTTACCGGCTGCATACTGCGCATTTTGTGCCTGGATGGCAGTGGCGATGTCCGTAGTACTGACACCGAGTTGCGCCATGCGATCGGGGCGCAGCCAGATACGCATCGCATAGTCCTGGCCGCCAAAGATGGTGACATCGCCTACACCCTTGATGCGCTTGATTTCATCTACCACATTCAAGGTCGCGTAGTTGCTCAGGAAGAGGGGGTCAAATTTTTTGCTGGGCGATATCAGCATCGCTGCCATCAGGATATCGTTCGAGCGTTTCTGCACGATCAGGCCGGTACGCCTTACGTCATCCGGCAACCGCGGTGTGGCGATATTGACGCGGTTACTGACGTTGAATGTAGCCTGGTCGACATCCGTGCCTTGTTCAAACGTGGCAGTGATCGTCAGTGTGCCGCTGGAATCTGCACTTGACTGGTAGTAAAGAAGGCCCTCTACCCCGCTCAACTGCTCTTCGATAGGCGCTGCAACTGTTTTAGATAAGGTATCTGCACTGGCACCGGGATAGGTAGCAGTCACGATCACAGTCGGCGGTGCAATTTGCGGGTATTGCGCAATAGGCAGCTTTAATGCGGCTGCCAGGCCTGCCAGCACGATGATAATGGACAATACCGAGGCGAAAATCGGCCTTGTAATGAAAAATCTGCTCATGGATATTCTCGCTTACGCTTGTTTTGCTGGTTGTGCAGTAGGTGCTGCAGGCTGCTCGCCTGCAGCATGTGGCGTGACAGGCGCGCCAGGACGCAGTTTGATCAGGTTGTCGATAATGACCTTGTCACCCGTTTTCAAGCCTTCCAGGATGACCCAGTTAGTCCCCATCCAGCCACCGGCCACAACAGGACGCACGCTGGCATCGCCTTTTTCGCCGACGACATAGACGAATTTGCCTTGATCACCGTTCATGACGGCGACCTGCGGCACCAGGAACACCCCATCACGTTCACCGGTAGTGACACGCGCACGGACGAACTGGCCAGGCAGGAGGCGCCTGTCCGAATTTTCAAAGGTCGCACGCAACTGCTGTGTTCCCAGTGCGGGGTCGATCTGGCTGGCAGCGAAATTCAGCTTACCTTTCTGTTTGTACTCGCTGCCATCCGGCAGAGTCAGGGTTACATCCTTAACGTTCTGCTCATTAAGGTGACCGCCCAATGCGGCCAATTCACTGTCAGAGAAGCTGAACCGCACCCAGATAGGGGATAGCTGGACAATCGTGGTAAGCAGGCTGGTATTGGCAGAGATCAATGCACCTTCGGAAAACTGGAAACGCCCGGAAACGCCGCTGACAGGTGCGGTAACAGTAGTATAGGAAAGGTTTAGTTCAGCTTCACGTATATTGGCTTCTGCCTGTTGCAACGTAGCCTGCGCGGTTGCTGTGTCGGTTACCGCATTATCGTATTCGCGCTGGCTGATGGATTGTGTTTCCAGCAAACCTTTCAAGCGGTTTTCTTCGCGCTTGGTCTGGTCGATACGGGCACGTTGTGCCGCCAGTTGTGCACGTGATTGCGCAAGGGCAATTTGGTAAGGCACGGGATCAATCAAAAACATCGGCTGCCCCGCTTTTATCTGCGAACCTTCCTCGTATAAACGCTTTAATAGAATTCCACCCACACGAGGCCTGATTTCCACTTCCTTGGCACCTTCCGTCTGTGCAACGGCTTCAGCACTGATGGGCACACTGGTTGGAGATGCTTCAATGACCGTCACGGGCATTCCGCCAGGAGGCGGACCTGCCGCCTGGTCACCTTTGCCGCAGGCAGTCACAAGCAATGCAGCAAATGCAACCGGAACCATCATACCCATCATCGATTTCAGCGAGCGCTGAACTGAAGGTGATTGGCGATTATTTGCTTTATTAGGGTTTTTTAAGGATGCCATGTAAAACTCCGTATCTAAAATTGCATTGCTTGGGGTCGACTGATTATCTGGAATATGCAGATACTTGCTTAGTATAGTTTTAAGTATTGCCTGAATGGTAATCATAACTTTGGATTGCTTACATACGCTATTGTATGTATATTATATACAAACATGAATGTATGTAAATCTGTATTTTAAATTTCAGGATGTTGATGGAGCGATATGGTACGTAAAACCAAAGAAGATGCTGAACTGACGCGCGCGCAAATCATCGACGCTGCACGCGAGGTTTTTCTATCGCGCGGTGTCAGCAAGACGACGATGGAGCATATCGCTGCCCAGGCCGGCCTTACCAGGGGCGCCGTCTACTGGCATTTCGAGAATAAGACCGATCTATTCCACGCCATGCGTGAACGCGTATTCCTGCCACTTATCGACAGAATGGACGATACGTTTCTTAATGAAGGTTCACATGACCCTATCACACGCGTAGAGAACTTTCTCGCGGGCACTATTGAGCACCTGAATGATAATCTGGAGACGCGGCAGATTTATGAAATCATGATGATGAAATGCGAGTATGTGGGCGAATTTGAGTTAGTCATGCAGCAAATACTGTCCACCTGCACTAGCATTACTGAAAAGATATGCGCTACGTATGAGCGCGCAAAGCTGAGCGGGCATTTAAATGAAACCCTGGATCCGGCTGAACTTGCCATGGATACCAATATGTTCTTCAGCGGTCTTCTGCATATGTGGGTGAAGGATACGGACGGCACAAAATTCCGCTACAAGGCGCACGACCTTATCAAAGCGCACATTAAATTACGCCGTAAATAACCCTGATAATCGCCGGCTGCTTGTGAATGTCGGGGCTTGCGGCTAATATGGACGAAAATCAGGCGGGAGATGGCGTGGATATTCATACTGGCGAAATTTACGGTAAACAAACCAGCAATAAATTCGTAATGTATAACGTGCTGAAAGTCACCAAAACCAGCATTACCCTGCAGAATATCGACAATCCCCTCAGCCTGTTCGAGACCACTGCAATCAAGCTTGTCACTTCCGGTTATATTCGCGTAAGCCAGACGCCGTATATCGATACCGATGCGGCAACGCCTAAGCGCCGTAAAGCGGTAAAAAAACCAAACCGTTGCCCGTACACCCTGGATTTCCTTGAACACAGGGCAGATAACCAGCGCCCGGTCGCGATCATTCCCGATTTGTTCAGCGAAATTACAGCCTAGTCATCCCTGCTGCCAGGCGGCGCACCCCACAGGTCGTGGCCGTCAGCATCCACAATTTCCACTTCGACGAAATCGCCCGGTGTTAAGCCTTCGGCGCCGGCAAGGTAGACCACCCCGTCGATTTCCGGTGCATCCGCTTTCGTCCTGCCGATCGCTTCATCACCGTTCACCTCATCCACCAATACCGTCTCGATGCGACCGATCTTGTCCTGCAATTTGGCCGCACTGATGGCTTCCTGGACCTCCATAAAGCGCGCCAGACGTTCGCGCTTTACCTCTTCCGGCACCTGGCCAGGCAGGTTGTTCGCCACTGCACCATCGACTGCCGAGTAGGCAAAGCACCCTACCCTGTCTAGTTGGGCTTCCTGCAGGAAATCCAGCAGCATCTGGAAATCCTCTTCGGTTTCGCCGGGGAAACCTGCGATGAAGGTGCTTCTGACCGTGATATCCGGGCAGATATCGCGCCACGCCTTGATACGTGCCAGGTTATTCTCACTACTGGCAGGACGCTTCATGGCTTTCAGGATACGTGGGCTGGCGTGCTGGAACGGCACATCCAGGTATGGCAGGATCAAGCCCTCCGCCATTAGGGGGATGACCTCGTCTACATGCGGGTATGGATATACATAATGCAGGCGTATCCACACGCCAAGCTCGCTCAGGGATTTCGCCAGCTCCGTCATGCGCGTCCTCACCGGGCGGCCATTCCAGAAGCCGCTGCGGTATTTCACATCCACGCCGTAAGCACTCGTATCTTGCGAAATCACCAGGATTTCGGAAACTCCAGCATTCACCAGGTTTTCCGCTTCGTTCAGAATATCGCCGATCGGCCTGCTGACCAGGTCGCCGCGCATAGAGGGGATAATGCAAAAACTGCAACGATGGTTGCAGCCTTCCGATATTTTCAGGTAAGCATAATGGCTGGGCGTGAGGCGTATGCCTTGCGGTGGCACTAGGTCAGTGTAAGGATCGTGTGGCTTAGGCAGGTTAAAATGCACTGCCGTCATGACTTCTTCGAGCGCATGCGGTCCGGTCACAGCTAGTACATTGGGATGGGCGGCTTTCACCACGCCGCTCTTGGCACCCAGGCAGCCCGTAACGATCACCTTGCCGTTTTTATTCAGCGCCTCGCCTATGGCATCCAGCGACTCCTCCACTGCGCTGTCGATAAAGCCGCAGGTATTGACTACCACCAGGTCGGCCTCTTCGTAGCTGCCCGAAATTTCATAGCCTTCTGCGCGTAATTGAGTAAGAATGCGTTCAGCATCCGAACCTGCTTTGGGACAGCCCAGCGAAACAAACCCCACTTTTGGAATACTTGTCTTGGCAGGCGTAATTAAATTGCTAACGGTCATCTTGCTCTCTTCAATTCATTGCGTTCATTAATATGTACATTATCGCTATCGCCTGGCTATACGTCACTTTGCTCATGGCAGCCACAGAGCCATCCATTACCGCTGGCGTGCTGACTTTTGTGTTTTACGGATTGCTGCCATGCGGTCTTTTGTTATGGTTGCTGGGTGCGCCGCAACGAAAACGAAGATTAGCCGCTAAAACCAGCGAACCCCTCGCTGCTTCACTCGATCACAAACTTGGTCAGCCAGATGGAGCCGATACCAAGGGCGATGAGTAACACTTGCTGAACGGTCGCTTTTAATTCGGTGCGTTTATGCAATCCAGGGATAAGGTCGGCAACAGCCACATACAGCATGCTGGCAGCAGCAAGCCCCAGGATATACGGGATGAAGTTTTGTAAGGATTGCAAGGCAAAATAAGCAAGCAACGCCCCGACCACTGTCGCGAAACTGGACAGCAAGTTAAAAAACAGCGCCTGTTTCTTGCTGTAGCCTGAGTGCAGCAGTATGAGGAAATCGCCTACTTCCTGCGGTATCTCGTGGGCAATGATGGCCAAAGCCGTCACTGCGCCGAGCTTGATGTCCACCATAAAGGCCGCCGCTATCAATATACCGTCGACAAAATTGTGGAAGGTATCGCCGATCATGATCATCATGCCGCTGCGGCCATGATCATGTTCA
>JAZKEL010000339.1:0-2950 GCA_040387075.1 Pseudomonadota bacterium | reverse complement strand
TCTAACTCGGTTTAGCCGCATATCGGCTAAAATTCTATTGTTCCAGCATATCCGGACCGTGCTTCACACCTGTGCTTTGTGTTGGACAGGTGGGCAATTTGTCTGCAGCGGCTTGAGCGCATTATAAATATTACAAAATCGCTACTTATTTTATTTGGCGAGCGAGTTAACCAAGGTATTTTTTAAACGCTATTAATTCATTCCCGAAGAAGCGCTTAGCGCATTTACTTCAGGAATTGCTAGTATAGGTGAGATGACTAATTTAAGCAAAGACAGTAACGTAATTAGCGAATCAAGCTCCGCCATGCTGACTATAGACGAAGGCAGTGTCGGGCAAAGGATCGATAATTTCCTCACCAAAACCCTCAAGGGAGTACCGAAAAGCCACCTTTACCGCATATTGCGCAGCGGCGAGGTACGGGTAAACAAGAAACGCATCGATGCTACTTATCGATTGGCGATGGGCGACCTGGTGCGCATTCCCCCGATACGGGCTACGTCGCCAGCCGTGCTGGCAGAGCCCAGCACCTTTGTCACCACGCGCTTCGAGCACTCCGTGATCTTTGAGGACGACGCCATGCTGGTACTGGACAAGCCGTCCGGCATGGCCGTTCACGGCGGCAGCGGCGTGAGCAGGGGCGTGATCGAGCAACTGCGCATGGAAAGACCGCAGGCCAAGTTCCTGGAACTGGTGCACAGGCTGGACCGCGAAACTTCAGGTGTGTTGATGGTCGCTAAGAAGCGCAGCGCGCTGGTGGCCTTGCATGACGCCATGCGTGCCAACCATATGGATAAGCGCTACCTGATACTGGTCAGCGGCAGCTGGACGGAAAAGAAGAAGAAAGTCGTGCTGACCTTGCAGAAGCACCTGCTGGACAATGGCGAGCGGCGTGTGTCGGTACAGAAAAACCCGCTCGGCGAAGGCCAGGAGTCGGAAACCATATTCCACCTGCGCAAGAATTACGGCGAATTCACCCTGCTAGAAGCGCAGCTGATCACCGGCCGCACCCATCAGTTGCGCGTACAGCTTGCGCACCTGGGATTCCCCATTGTAGGGGACGACAAGTACGGCGATTTTGTGCTGAACAAATCCCTGCAAAAGCGTGGACTCAAGCGCATGTTCCTGCACTCGGCGGAGACCGGCATACGCCACCCGCTGACCGGCGATAAACTCAAACTGGTTGCCCCCTTGCCGCCGGAGCTGGATAAATTCCTTGCCCGACTAGACGCCCAATCGCCAGCCACTGAACAAACCCCAGCCAAACCCCTGCAAGCAAGATAATGATGAATAATTACGACCTGATCATATTCGACTGGGACGGCACGCTCGCCGATTCGACACAGTTGATCATCAACGCCATCCGCCAGGCCAGCCTGGATGTGGAGCTCACCCAGCCTACCGAGCTTGCGGCAAGCGGCATTATCGGCCTGGGCCTCAGGGAAGCGCTGTTTGAATTGTTCGGTGAAGTGCCTGAACACCAGATACAGCAGCTCATCGCACGCTACGGCCATTACTACACCAGCGAAGAGCATGATATCCCGCTGTTTGCAGGCGTCGCGGAAGCTGTGTCCGAGCTGCATGGGCGCGGCATCAAGCTGGCAGTAGCTACCGGCAAAGGACGTGGTGGCCTCAACCGCGCGTTGGATCGCAGCGGGATCAAGCAGTACCTGGGGGCGACCCGTTGCGTGGACGAGTGCCATTCCAAGCCCCATCCGCAGATGATCCTGGAACTGATGGACGAACTCGAGGCGATGCCGGAACGCACCCTGATGGTAGGCGATACCAGTTTCGACCTGCAGATGGCGCAGAATGCCAAGGTAGCCAGCCTGGGCGTGACTTACGGCGCGCATCCTCTGGAACGGTTGTTACCGCATTCGCCGCTGGCGCATTTCAGCGAGTTTTCACAGGTGCGCCTGTGGTTACGGCAGAATGCGTGAGTGAAGCGCGCAAAGTCTGTGCTAGCGATGCCCTGGTGGAAAGGCAGCATGGCATACGCTTCGAATTGCCTGAGCTTGGCGCACGCACGACAGGTTTTGCAGTGCGCTACAACGGAAACGTGTATGCTTTTGTAAACCAATGCGCGCATGTACCGGTCGAACTGGACTGGAACGAGGGCGATTTTTTCGACCTCACCAGGCATTACCTGATCTGCGCAACGCATGGTGCACATTACCAGCCGGATACCGGCTATTGCGTGATGGGCCCTTGCAAGGGACGTAGCCTGAAAGCAATCCAAGTCACTGAACGCGATGGCGGTATTTATATCAACGTTTGAACTAGTAATCATAACTATCCACCCCTGTATATTCTAGAGAGCCAAGCATGACCGACAACCAGAACACCCCCGATTGGGAACGCAAGACCATAGAAAAACTGGCGTTCTCCGCCATCACCGAACAGAAACACACCCGGCGCTGGGGTATATTTTTCAAGTCGCTGACCTTTATCTATCTGTTCGTGCTGTTGTTCTACGCACTGGATTTGATGCCCAGCGGTAAGAGCAGCATCAACCACACCGCCATGATCGATATCCAGGGCGTCATCGGCAGCAGCGATGAAGTGAATGCCGATTCCTTCATCTCCAGCCTGCAGGATGCCTATGACAACGAGCGCACCAAGGGCATCATCCTGCGCATCAACAGCCCGGGCGGCAGCCCGGTGCAGGCCGGTATCATCAATGACGAGATCAAGCGCCAGCGCAAGCTGCACCCTAAGGTGCCGGTGTACGCCGTGGTGGAGGATGTCTGCGCGTCCGGCGGCTATTACATCGCGGTAGCGGCGGACAAGATATTCGTGGACAAGGCCAGCATCGTGGGGTCGATCGGCGTCCTGATGGACGGTTTCGGCTTTACCGGCACCATGCAGAAGTTCGGTGTCGAGCGTCGCCTGATGACGGCTGGCGAGAACAAGGCCATGCTGGATCCATTCTCACCGGAGAATCCCAAGCAT
>JAZKEL010000338.1:0-4570 GCA_040387075.1 Pseudomonadota bacterium | reverse complement strand
GCTTTTTCCCGAAAAATGCAGAAGGCTATGACCTCGCCACGACAGCCGAAGCATTCCTGGAGCAGCATTACGTTGCCCAGAACACGCCGCCGCTGATCATCGTCGGCGTGCCGATAGAAACGGAAGCACTGGCCGAGATTTTCAGCGAGCAGGCCGGCCGCAAGGTGCGTATCAATACCAATGCCACCGGCGATAAGCGCGTGTGGCTCAAAATGGCGCAAACCAATGCAGAACTCGCATTGCAGCAACGCACCGCGCAGGCGGCCAACCAGCAGGATCGCCTGCTGGCCCTGCGCGAAGCGCTTAGCCTGAGCGACACCACCGAACGCATCGAATGCTTCGACATCAGCCATACCATGGGCGAGGCGACGGTGGCTTCCTGCGTGGTGTTCGACAAAGGCGCCATGCAGAATTCCGAATACCGCCGCTATAACATCACCGGCATCACGCCCGGTGACGATTATGCTGCGATGCGCGATGTATTGACGCGCCGCTACCGGAAGATAGCGGCAGGCGAGGGCAAACGCCCTGACCTGATTTTCATCGACGGCGGCAAAGGCCAGCTGGGCGTGGCGGTTGAAGTCATGCATGAGGTAGGCTTACCTGATATCCTGCTGGTTGGTATCGCCAAGGGCGAGGAGCGTCGGCCAGGGCTTGAACAGATGTTCTTCGCTGACCGCGATACGCCGGTCGGCCTCAAGAAAGACGATCCCGGCCTGCACTTGCTGCAGCAGATTCGCGATGAAGCGCACCGCTTTGCTATAACGGGCCATCGCGCCAGGCGCGGCAAGGCACGCATGCATTCGTCGCTGGAGGACATCGGCGGTATCGGCGCCAAACGCCGCAAAAGCCTGCTGGTACGTTTCGGCGGCCTAGACGGCGTCAAGAATGCAAGTGTGGATGAACTGAGCAAGGTAGAAGGCATCAGCCAGTCGTTGGCGGAGAAGATCTACCAGGAGCTTCATTAACGTTTTATGGATAGTTTACTGAATTGAAGGTTGATTGAATTGATCTGGAACATACCCAATGGCCTGACCATGCTGCGGATTTTATTGATCCCGGTATTCGTGGCTATCTTTTATGCGCAGCCGGGACTGGTGACCGAACATACTGCCAACCAGTTGGCTACCTTTGTATTCGCACTGGCGGCGATCACCGACTGGCTGGATGGCTACCTGGCACGCGTGCTGAACCAGACATCGGCATTCGGCGCCTTCCTGGACCCGGTGGCAGACAAACTCATGGTGGCTGCGGCACTGGTCATGCTGATCGAGTTTGAACGCGTAGGCGCGCTTGTGGCGTTTATCATCATCGGCCGCGAGATCGCCATCAGTGCCTTGCGTGAATGGATGGCTGGGATCGGCGAGGGATCAAATGTTGCGGTTGCGTTTATCGGCAAGGTAAAAACGGCTGCGCAGATGATCGCGATCCTGTTTTTGCTCTATAACGACCCGATAAGCACACCATTCGGCATGGTCGATATAAAATATATTGGGCTGATCGCGATCATCATCGCGGCATTTTTAACATTACTGTCAATGGCTTACTATCTTAAGGCTGCATGGCCTCGCATGCGCGCTAGATAATTCGCGCAAATCAGTATTGACAGTCCTCTGAAAATCGCTAAAATGCTGCCTTCTTCGCGGGAATAGCTCAGCTGGTAGAGCGATACCTTGCCAAGGTATAGGTCGCGAGTTCGAGTCTCGTTTCCCGCTCCAAACATAAAAAAGGAAAGCATAATTCAGTTTGCTTTCCTTTTTTAGCTTCTGCGCTCCGGCTATCTTTAATCGGCCACGAGTGCAAGATGGCGCGATAGCAAAATGGTTATGCCGCGGCCTGCAAAGCCGTTTACGCCGGTTCGATTCCGGCTCGCGCCTCCAATAAATTCTTACTGTTAAATCCTCATATCCCAATTACTATCCTATTTATGCTCAACCGTTTGATCGAGATAGAGAATTCAAGAAGGGGACGATATGTCTGTAAAAATAGATAAGAAGGTCCTGATCAAATACCTGCAGAACTATTCCAAGCTACTGGAAGCTGAAGCCGTGAAACATGCAGGCCTTGAGACCGGCGATGAAGATGAGCTTTACGATAAAGCGCATGAGGTATTCGATTACGCCGAAGCGCTGAGGGAAAATAAGGAAATCATATTCAAGTGATGGGTTGGCATATGCACGTGCCATCCTTGCATATACTTTGCCACCACGCTGTCTTTACTGTTTTGGGATCGTCAGGTGGAATGTACTGCCTTTGCCCAATTCACTCTCCACGTACACCGTGCCGCCATGCCGTTGCATGACTGAATAGACAAACG
This sequence comes from Pseudomonadota bacterium, assembly GCA_040387075.1. GTDB lineage: Bacteria > Pseudomonadota > Gammaproteobacteria > Burkholderiales > Methylophilaceae > DATHXC01. The sequence continues at coordinate 2,253 of JAZKEL010000338.1, read as the reverse complement.
CCAGGCCCAGCCCTGTACCTTCGAGCTCTGGATGACTTTGCGCATGCAGGCGATTGAAGGGCTGGAAGAGCAACGCGAGTTTATCTTCCGCAATCCCCGTGCCCTGGTCGGCGATGCTGATGTCCCATCCCTTCTCGTTATCTGATATCCCGCACTGGATTTTGGAATGTGCAGGGCTGAACTTGACGGCATTGTTCAGCAGGTTTGCCAGCGCCCGCTTGAAGAGTTGCCGATCCACCATGGCATACGCCTGCTGGCTATCTCCTGCCACCTGGATTTCGACTCGGCGCGCATGGCTTTGCGTCCATACCTCGTCTGCAGCTTCGGAAAGCAGGTCGTATAAATTGCTATCCTCAATATGATATTCGCCGGATTTGGCGCGCGACAGGTTCACGAACCCGTCTGCCAGGTCAAGCGCGCTATCTGCGTGCCGCTCCAGGCGCTGCAGTAATTCCTCTTGCGAAGCAGGGGGCTGCAAACGGCGCAGTTCAAGCAGCGTAATGATGGAGGAAAGCGGGGCGCGGATATCATGCGTGATGAAACGGAATGCATCCTCCCGGTCACGCTCGGCCTGGCGCATCTCGCTGACATCCACCAGTGTCAGTATCCATCCCGTATGCATGTCCAGGCTATTCAGTATGGGGACGCATTTCACTATAAGCTCTCGTTGCTTACTGTCCTTGGCCTCACCTTCGATCGCCTGTGTACCATGCAGGATGGCTTGATCCGTAATCAATGCTTGCCGGTATTCGTCCACAATGTCTGTGGTCATTTCCGTCACTCGCCTGGACAGCAGGATTTCCGGGGTAAGCTCAAAGTGGCGTGCCGCCGCCATATTGGCGATACGGATTACCGCATCGCGGTCACAGACCAGCGTGGGGTAAGGCAGGCTGTCGATGCTGTCGGTAATAAAGCGGTGCAGGTTTTGCAACTGGCTGGTGGCACCTTCCAGTGCGGCAATGCGTTTGTCGAGGAAGTCACTGTTAAAGGACTGTTTGCCAGGTGAAAACAGGATGCCGTCTTGCCGTTGCAGGGATGCAAGTTGCGCTGCCAGGTAATCTGCCGCGGTACTAAGCCTGTGCCAGCTCCATAGCGGATATAGAAAAACAAGGCCCAGGATGCCCGCTGCCGGCGCGAACAATATGCCCGTAATGCCTGCCGAAAAATAAGTGGTAGCAAGTAATGCAAGCGCTGAGGCGACCGTGAGTATTAATGCCGGTAACGGATTCAGCAAGGCAAAACCCAATAGGGTGATGCAGACAAATGCCAGGTTCAGGGCAATATTCTGCCAATCAGTCGCCGGTTTTATATGCCGCTTATGCAACATGCCGTCTACCACGTTGGCCATGATCTCGACGCCGGGCATCAAGTGAGACTTACCCGTTGTCGGTGTGGCGTACTGGTCTGCAATGCCTGCAGCGGTGGCCCCGATGAGCACGTATTTCCCTGCAAACATCTCGGCAGGCACCGTCCCCTGTATTACATCGATGTATGGGATACGCCTGAAATGGCCGGCTCCGCCTGAGTAAGGCACCAGTACCTGGCGGTTATTCGAAGTTGATTGATTGGCAGGTGCTGTGCTGAACGCATTGCGGAATAGTGTGGGTTCATCCAGGGCGGAGCTATTGCCCGCCTTCAGCAGTGCAGTGCTGAAATGATCCCATGTTTTACTACCAGCCTGGTATTGCAGCGGTACGCTGCGCACGATGCCATCGTCATCGACATTTATATGGGCTTGGCCCATGTATGCATTGCCGGAGATGGCCGGCAATGGTAGCGATGCCCGGGTATCCTGGCCCTGGCCCTGGGTCTGGATAAACACCGGCAAGACCACTGGCGCGCTACGCTTGATGGCGGCGGCCAGCATGGCATCGTCGTGGGGGTAGGTTAACTCCGGCTCGGTGAAAATTACATCCAGCCCGATGGCGGCCGGCCGATTTGCACTGATCCTGTCCAGCAGCTCTGCATGCAGGGTACGACGCCATGGCCAGCGCCCCAGGGCGGCGATGCTTTTATCGTCGATGGCGACAATGACAATATCATCGTTTAGCGGTCGCTCATGGGCGGAGACGCTGAAATCCTGCACCAGCCGGTTCATGGCGGGTAGCCGGTTTTGTGCGGAGAGAACGGCCACGATGGCCAGCACGCATAGCGCAATGCATGCCCATAGCGTTTTGCGTTTTGCAAACAGCAAAAAGGGATCAAGCCAGTGAGGTATTCGGTCGCTCATGTATCAGGCGTTTCGCCGGTTAT
>JAZKEL010000337.1:0-2107 GCA_040387075.1 Pseudomonadota bacterium | reverse complement strand
GATCTCTCCAACCATCTCAAGGCCATGCGCACCGTGGGTGTGCCTTATACCGACGAGATGATCGCCAATGCGCGCGCCGACGCCTACGGCCAGGCGACGCCCGACAGCCCGCTCGCCGAGGGTGTGGCCAAGCGCTACGGCGAGGCAACCAACGTCCGCGCCTTCGACGGGGCGCCCGGCGAGCTCACGGAAATGGACGCGCTGGTCGCCTACCTGCAGATCCTTGGCCGCCTCACCGATGCGGCCAACAAGACCGCTGCGGCGGGGCGGTGACCATGCTGCACTCGTCCAGCGGCAAATAGCCGGATTCGCCGCCGATGAATATCTGGATGCCTTCGGCACGCTGGCTATTGTCCAGCAATTGCATCAGCGAAGTGCGGCGCTCGAAAATCTCGAATAGTTTACGCAGCGAGGTGACGTTGGTGGACAGATCATCGACCTGCAGCAGGTTGCGCTCGCCGGAGATCACCACATTATCTTCTTCGTGCATGCCCTTGCTACTGGCCTCCAGTGCGGCCGACATCAGCCGCATCATGTCGGATTGGATCTGCTTCAACTCTTCATGCAGCTTTTTCTGCACCTGTTCAAAGGTGCTGCCGGCGTAGTGATGGTTGAAGAAATTGGTGGCCTGCGTGAGCTCGGCGGCCGAATAGGGTTTTTCCGCCACGATGATACGGTTCTGCACATTGCCGTCGCTGGTGACGATGATCACCAGGATGCGCTTTTCCGACAGGGGTAAGAATTCCAGGTGCTTGAAGGCGATGCTTCTGCGTTTCGGGATCATCACCACGCCGGCAAACTGGCTGAGGCTGGAAAGCAGGCCGGCAGCCGATGAAATCAGTTCCTGCGGGTCCGGCGAGGAAAGCTCGAATTCCAGCCGTTGTATCTCCTGCGACTGCAGGGGTTTCACCGTCAACAGCGTGTCCACGAAAAAGCGGTAGCCGCGGTGCGTCGGAATACGCCCGGCTGAGGTGTGCGGGCTGGTGATGAAGCCCAGCCCCTCCAGGTCCGACATCACATTGCGTATTGTGGCCGGGCTGAGGTCTAGCCCAGAACATTTGGACAGGGTGCGCGAGCCCACCGGCTGGCCGTCACTGATGTAGTGCTCGACCAGGGTTTTAAGCAGTATCTGCGCACGTTTATCCAGCATAGTGCCTATCATGGTGTGGATTTTTTAACATGAGAAAATTATCGGGCACAAGCCGACATAGCGCAATAGCTATCTGCCCATATCGATATCAGGATATTTGCCATGCCCTTTCCTTTGGAGGACGGTTGTCCGCATTAAAGTTCGGTACTCTAGATAGGAGTCTGTCTTCTACATGCCTTCTATATGTGATTAAATGCCAACCATGAAAAGCACATTCCAGACCGTTGCCATTATCGGCAAATACAATAACCCGGAAATACGGGACCAGATACTGGCGATGGCAGCATTTCTGGATGAAAAGAAGATCGCCGTATTCATTGAAGAGAATACGGCCAGGCATTGCGAATTAAACAGCTATAAAACCCTGCATATCGATTCCATCGCAGCCAATGCGGACCTTGTCATCGTGCTAGGCGGCGACGGCACCATGCTGTCTGCAGCGCGCGCCCTGCTGGATTCCAAGATACCCCTGGTGGGCGTCAACCGCGGGCGTTTCGGCTTCCTTACCGACGTCAATTCGGAGAGCATGCTGGAGGCCATGGACGGCATCCTGCAGGGTGAATTCAATATCGAGCAGCGTATCCTGCTGACTGCCAGCATCCTGCGCGACGGAAAAATCATCAGTGAAGGCTGTGCGCTGAACGATGTAGTGGTCACCAAAACGGGCATGTCGCGCCTGATCGAGCTGGAAGTATTCATAGACGGGCAATTCGTGCACAAGCAGCGTTCGGACGGCCTGATTTTGTCGACGCCTACCGGCACCACCGCGTATTCGCTTTCCGCCGGCGGCCCTATCCTGCATCCCACCCTGGATGCCATTGCACTGGTGCCGATCTGCCCGCACACCCTTAGCAACCGACCCATCGCTATCAACAGTGCTAGCAAGGTGGAGATTACGCTGGTGTATGCGGAGGACGCTGGCGTGCATTTCGACGGGCACTTGCAGGTGGCGATCAA
>JAZKEL010000336.1:0-4164 GCA_040387075.1 Pseudomonadota bacterium | reverse complement strand
AGATACTCTGGCAGGACGATTTCCGCAAGGCGCCGCCGCTCACCCTGAACAACCTGAATCTGCAAATCATAAGCCCGGCCTGGGAAGGCCTGCTGGGCCATCACCGGTTCGGCCTCAACGCGACGCCTTCTGCCGGCTCGTCCTACCCCATCGATATTCGCGGCAGCGTCTACGGCAAGGATGTCGCCAGGATGGATAAATGGCACGGCACCGTCTATGCAAAAGTCGAGGGCACGGACATCGCCGCTTGGCGCAACTGGATCACCTACCCTTTCGACCTGCGTGAAGGATTCGGCGCCGCACGTCTGTGGATGGAGTTCGACCAGGGCAGGCCCATGACGGTGACCAGCGATGTCATCCTCAGCAACGTCAAGACGCGCATGTCCAAGACCACGCCGGAAGCTACGCTCAATCACCTCAGCGGCCGCCTGCAATGGAAGCAATACAGCGATGGCCAGGGCGCGAGTGCCGATAATATCAAGATCGCAACGCCCGATGGACTGGACATGCGCAACGGCAAACTAGCCCTGCGCGAACGCCTGGTCGACGGCAAACAATCGCTGGAAGGCAACGTGAAGCTGGACGAGATACAGCTTGAATCCGTCAATGCCTTCGCCAGCCTGTTTCCCATCCCCAAGCAGATACTGCAGAAATTCACCGGCCTTTCCCCCGTCGGGCGACTGAAGAACCTGGAACTGAAATGGAATGGCAGCGAGGCGTTTCCCAAGGAGTATTCGCTGCGTAGCCAGTTCATCGGCCTGGGCATCAAAGCCTACGAGCAGTTCCCCGGCTTCAGCAACCTGAGCGGCAATATAGATGCAGATGAAGACAACGGCACGCTGACCATCAACTCGCGGCAGGCGTTCCTCGATTTCGAGAAGATCATGCGCTGGCCCATACCGGCAGACAGGCTGACCGGCCAGGTACGCTGGAACAACAGCAAGCGCGGCACCGAGATCACCGCTAGCAATGTATCGATTGCCAACCCGCATTTATCCGGCACCGTCAATGCTACCTACCTGCATAACGGCATCAAGGGCGGGCATCTCGACCTCAACGGCAAGTTCTCCAATGCGAACGCAAAATTCGCGCGCTATTACTACCCCAAGATATTTGGCGAACATACCCTTGCCTGGCTGGACACGGCCATCTTGGACGGCCGCGGCGAGGACGTGAATGTCACCGTGAAGGGCAACCTCAGCGAATTCCCCTACCCCGGCAACAAACTGGGCTTATTCCGGGTGACCGCGAAAGTGTACGACGGCGTGATCGACTACGCCCATGGCTGGCCGGCCATCGACGGCATCAAACTGGATATGCTGTTCGAAGCCAACCACATGGAGCTTAACGCAACGGCGGGCAATATCTCCGGCAACAGGATCACCAAGGCCAGGGTGTCGATCCCGGAACTGCATGTCGCCCAACCTGTGCTCAACATCACGGGCGAAGCGCAGGGACCGGTAAGCGAAGGCATCAAATACATCAATAACAGCCCGATACTGCACCTCACCCAGGGCTTTACGGAAGGCCTCAAGACCACGGGCAACGGCAAGCTGGACCTGGAACTGCATATCCCGCTGCACGACACCGAGGCGACGAAGGTGAAAGGCAGTTACGTGGTGAGCAACGGCAGCATGGCGGCAGACAGCATACCCGAGCTGACCAAACTGAACGGCAAGCTGGAGTTCACCGAATCTTCCCTGCGGGCAAACAACATCACCACCTGGGCGTACGGCGGGCCGGCAGCGTTCAGCCTGGCCAGCGGCAAAGACCATGTCATGCGCATCAATGCGCGTGGACGTGTGGCGGATACCGGCTTGCGGCAGGCATTTGGCGCCGGCCTTGCCGACCACATCAGCGGTACTGCAGACTGGGCAGGCACGATCAGCATCTTCGAGAAGCAGCTGGACATCAGCATCAATTCCAACCTGGTCGGCATGGCCTCCAGGCTACCTGCACCGCTGAATAAGGCGGCCAACGACAGCATGCTGCTGAAATTCGACAAGAAGCAACCTTCCGCCACGCAGGACAACCTCAGCCTCAGCCTGGGCAATGTGCTGGCAGCCAAACTGCAACGCACAGGCCAGCCTGACCACCTGAAACTGGACCGCGGTGAGATCGGCCTCAATGTCGTCCCCGAACTTCCTGCGCAGCCCGGCCTGGCATTCCGCGGCACCATGGATTACCTCGATTTCGACGAATGGCAAAGCATCATCGAGAATACGCAGAAATCCATGAATGCCATGCCGAATGCCGCCGCGACCACTAGCAGCGCCAACAGCATAACCCTCAGTAAGATCGACATGGCGGTGAATACGCTGGACGTGATGGACAGGCGCATCAATGCACTCAAGCTGGTGGCCAAACCGGCCAGCGACGGCTGGCAGGTCACTATGCAGAGCCGTGAAATCACCGGCGATGTGCAGTGGCACAACAGCAAAGCCGGCGATAACGGCAAGCTCAGCGCCAAGCTGAAGACGCTCATCATCCCGTCTGCAGCACCCAATACGGCCGAACTGCGCACGCAGGGCAACTTCAAGCAGCAGCAGGCAGACTCCTACCCTGCCCTGGACATCACGGCGGATAATTTCGAGTTCGGCAAGAAAAAACTGGGCCGTCTGGAACTGCAGGCCAGCGAACAGAACGAGGACTGGAGCATAGAAAAACTGCGCATCATCAACCCGGAAAGCACGCTCTCCGCTGAAGGCGAATGGCATAACTGGAAGCGCAACCCTAATACCCGCATGACCATCAGCTGGGATATCAACGACCTGGGTAAGACGCTGGAACGCTTCGGCTATCCCGATACCGTGAAGGGCGGCGACGCCGACCTCACCGGCCAGCTTAAATGGCCGGGCAGCCCGCACGAGTTCGACATACCCGGCCTGAGCGGCAACCTGCAGATCGATGCCCGTAAAGGCCAGATCCTCAAGATACGGCCTGGCGTGGGCCGCCTGTTCAGCGTACTGAGCTTGCAGAACCTACCGCGCCGCCTTACCTTCGATTTCCGCGATGTGTTCAGCAGCGGTTTTACGTTCGATAAGGTCAGTGCCAGCGTGAGGATAGATCGCGGCGTGATGCGCAGCGACGATTTCAAGATGGAAGGTCCGGTCGCCCGTGTGGAGATGAGCGGAGAGACTGACCTGCAGAAAGAAACCCAGCATTTAAATGTGAGGGTAACGCCCTATATCAGCGACAGCCTCTCGCTGGCGGCACTGGCCGGTGGCCCGGTAGTGGGTGCCGCCGCCTATATCGCGCAGAAACTATTGAGGGATCCGTTAAACAAACTAGCGGCCGACGAATACGAGATCACCGGCACCTGGGATAACCCGCAGGAACTGAAATCCGACGGGCCTGGAAAACCGGTGGTACCGGCTACATCGCCGCTGGGCAAGTAAGCTGTGCCATGGACAGGTGAATAAATAAAAATTGAGCTAACCTTCGGGATTAGCAGTGCTATTACCATAACTATCAATAAGAACAGGAACGCCGCCATGCCGATAAAGTCACGTGCCAAGCAGACCAAACCGAGTAAATCCTCCGCATCGACACCGGGCATCGCCAAGATCGCCGGCATCCAGATGGCCTCCGGGCCCTATGTATCGGCCAACCTCAGCGAAGCCGAGCGCCTGATCGAGATTGCAGTGACCCAGGGCGCCAAACTGGTAGCATTGCCCGAGTATTTCGCCATCATAGGCCTGAAAGAAAAAGACAAGGTGGCGGTCAGCGAAAAGGAAGGCAGCGGCCCTATCCAGCGCTTCCTGTCCAAGATGGCGAAGAAGCACGAGATATGGATCATCGGCGGCTCCATCCCGCTGGAATCCAAGGTAAAAGACAAGGTGCGCAACGCCTGTGTGGTCTATGACGACAAAGGCAAACAGGTGGCGCGCTATGACAAGATCCACCTGTTCGGCCTGGATCTCGGTGCCGAGCATTACCGCGAGGAAAACACCATCGAGCCCGGCGATAAGGTGGTGGTCGTGGAGACTCCGTTCGGCAGGATCGGCCTCTCCATCTGCTATGACTTGCGCTTTCCGGAACTTTACCGTGCAATGGGGGCAGTCGACCTGATCGTGGTGCCCTCCGCGTTTACCGAAACCACCGGCAAGGCACATTGGGAGACGCTGATCCGCGCGCGCGCCATCGAGAACATGAGTTACGTGC
>JAZKEL010000335.1:12135-12473 GCA_040387075.1 Pseudomonadota bacterium | reverse complement strand
TCTGGCATGTCGGCAAATAGCGCAGACATCTCAGCCTGTGTCCTGAAATGCTGGTCGGCGGTGAAATGCTTGGGCCGACGTTTGTCGGCCAGGATATAGCCTTCGGAAATGCAGACGCGCGCCTCGTGTGCCTTGAAGTCATCCGCTTCCATGAACTGCACGGGATGCGTCGCAACCACGGGCAGCGCAGTCTCGCCAGCCAGGGCAACGGCAGCAGCGATATACGATTCTTCCTGGGAATGGCCTGCGCGTTGCACTTCGATGTAGAACCGTTGCGGGAACAGTTCACTCCAGGCCAGCGCCAGCTGACGCGCCGACGCCATATTACCCTGCAGCAG
>JAZKEL010000335.1:0-12100 GCA_040387075.1 Pseudomonadota bacterium | reverse complement strand
ATTGCTTAGATCCGTCAGCGCCAAGGCGGGCATGCTATCTGCAGCGGCGCGTTTCACATAGTCGTCGATGCGCACAGTGCCGTCCACAACGGAGTATTCGCTGTGGCAACGCAGGTTGATAAATGAGGGAGCGGACATGGGAATATTTTACCTGATTAGCGTCTGCTAAAAATGCTAATCAGGTAAAAACAGGTGGTGAATTACTATCGACTAAGCTGCTTCAGGCACAACTATCCAGCTCGGCTATCAGGCTCAAACAGGTAAGGTGCTGACAGGCTCGGCGCGCCCTAATAACACCGATATCTGGGTGATCAGTTCATCGTCCTGTACCGGTTTGCCCAGGAAGGCATTCACCCCTAGCTCCTGTGCCAGGTTACGGTGTTTTTCAGCGGTACGCGAACTGATGATGATGACCGGGATCCCGGCAATGCGCGCATCGCCGCGGATATTGCGCAACAATTCGAAACCGTCCATACGCGGCATCTCGATGTCGGTCAGGATGATATCGGGGCTGAGTTCCTGCAGCACTTGCAGGGCATCCATGCCGTCTTTGGCGATCACCACGCGGTAGCCCTCACGCTCCAACAGGCGCCCAAGCACTTTGCGCATGGTCAATGAATCATCGACCACCAGGATCGTCGTGGCTTCGACTTCAGCAACGGCAGCCATTGGTGAACTGCTGACCTTGACCGTGCCTGCTGACAGTTCCTCGCGGTTGGCCAGTAGCACCGCATTCAGGATCAGTACGACATTGCCGTCACCCATCACGGTGGCCCCTATCATGCCGGGCACGTGTGCCAGCTGCGGCCCGATAGGCTTCATGACCACTTCCTGGTTGCCCAGGATCTCATCCACATGCAAGGCTATCTGGTAAGTACCGCTGCGCAGTAGCAGCAATGGTGAATAAAGCTGCGCCTCAGGGGCATGCTCGACATTACCGACCAATCGATTTAGGTACAGCAAGGGATACTGACGCCCGCTCCAGGTAATGCTTTTTGTTTCGTACCCTGCCGTCAGCTCAGCAGGCTTGAGGTTCTGCACTTGCTCGACCATCACCGAGGGCAGTGCAAACGTATTGGAACCGGCACGAACCACGACAACCTGCGCGACGGACAACGTCACCGGCAAGTAGATATTGAATACCGCACCCTGGCCGGCGGAATTGCTCACATCGATACGGCCGCCCAGCGCCGTGATGTCGGTACGCACGGAATCCAGGCCCACGCCCCGGCCTGCAATCTGCGTCACTGTGGTGGCGGTTGAAAAGCCGGATTCGAATATGACCTGCAATAGCGCCTGGTCGCTGATGTTCTGGCCTTTTTCGAACAGGCCGTTTTCGATGGCTTTTTTCTTTACCTTTGCCAGGTTGATACCGGCTCCGTCATCCGACACGGTAATAATGATTTCATCGTTTTCGCGACGTACTTTCAGTGACACAGCCCCGGTTTCCGGCTTCTTGGCTTTCTTGCGCTCAGCACGCGTTTCCATGCCATGGGCGACCGAGTTACGTAACAAATGCTCAAGAGGCGCCACGATCTTATCCAGCACGCTACGGTCGATGTCGACATTTTCACCGTCTATCGACATTTCCACAGCCTTGTTCAGTTCGCGCGATGTCTGCCGGATAATGCGCTGCAAGCGTTCCGCGATCATGGAGAACGGCACCATCCGCACGTTCATCAGACCATGCTGCAATTCGCGATTCATGCGGTTTTGCTGCTGCAGGGCGGATTCAGTCTCGTCCAGATTCATCAGCAAGCCATGCTGGATGGTGGAAACGTCGTTCACGCTTTCCGCCATCATGCGGGTCAGTTCCTGCAGGCGGGTAAAGCGGTCGAACTCCAGCGGGTCGAAAGTCTCGTTGGTTTCCTGCAGGAAGGCCATGCGTGATTGCAATTGGCTTTCCGCCTCGATCTCCATTTCCCGCAGCTGGTTGCGGAGACGGAACACGCTCTCGGTCAAGTCCAGCGAGAACTGCTTGAAGCCTTGCATTTCCCGGTCCATGCGTGAGCGTGCAATACTGATCTCACCGGCTTCGTTGATCAGCCTGTCCAGCACTTCAGCCCGCATCCGCAGGTACTGCGTACGCTCGACTGTGCGGCCAGGCTTGGCGACTTCTGGCTGGCCGGCCTTTAATACGAAGTTGACCGCCTCTTCCAGCTGGCCGCCGATCTCGTCCAGGTTCAGGAACAGGCCGTCGAAATCGATTTCCTTGCTTTTGGTTTTAAGTCCGCGCATGACGCGGTCTTCCATGTCGTGCACGGTATCTGCCAACGCAGATTGCCCAGCCATGCGGGCACTGCCTTTAAGCGTGTGCAGGGCGCGTTGCAGCTCGTCGGGATGTTCCGATTCAAAAGGATCCTGTCGCCAGGCACGCAACTCATTGCCCACCGTCGGCACCAGTTCGCGCGCCTCTTCGATGAACATGTTCAGTAGCTCGTTGTCCGCCATATCGGGTTTAGCCGCCTGCTTGATGGCTTTTTTGATAACGATGGCTTCGATAGGCAGGTCTGCGTCAACAACAGGCTCTTCTACTGAAAGTTCAGCATCCTGCGCCACTTCCGCTATCGACGGCTCTTCATTTGCATCTTGCGGTTCCAGAAGTTCTGCCTCGGGAATATCCGAAAGCTCTGCTTCAGGAAGAGCAGGCTCGGCAACTCCAGTGTCGGTAGTCGCCACATCAAGGGTTGCAGCATCCACCTCAATACCTGCCAGAGGCAAGTCTTCAGGTTCCAGATTGCCGTCGTCAACAGCCCCTGTCGTGCGGGCGTTAAGCGTGGCCTCCTTGAGTGCAGTAAGCAAGGCTGTGACTTGTTTGGGCTGGCGGAGCAACGCCGCTTTTTCCAGCATATTGCCGAGCGCTTTTACTACGTTTTCGTAGAGCGCAGCGCTTTGTTCTGTCCAGTTGCCCTGGTGTACATCCAGCCAATGCTCCAATGCACGGGAAAGATTGCAGATAGCCTTGAAGCCTGCCGTGCCGGCATTACTTGCCAGGGTATGGGCAGCCCGGCGACTCGCATCGTCCGGTTTAAGGCTGCCCCCTGTAATTGCGGCAGCCACTACATGCGGAACGCTCTGGTTAAGCGCCTGCATGTGCTCCTGCGCTTCGGCCATGAAGATACTGAAAAGCGCGCGGCTGATTTTGTGCGTACCGCCGATAACGACCTCTTCTACCGCCCTGGGCTTGCGTTTGCTGATGCCGGCCTGCAGGGCAGCAGCTTTTTCCTGCCAGCTGGGCAAATCGACCTCGACTGTAGCGCCATTCCGCAACTGGGCCACCCAGCCGGCAAAGTCCGCACTGACGTCTTCAGTGAAGCCTATCATGTCGGCACTCGGCGTCAGTTTCTGCTCCATCACGTCGTTGAGCAGCTTTTCTACCGTCCATGCCACTTCGCCTACGGTATTGAGCCCAACCGCCCGTCCGCTGCCCTTGAGGGTATGGTAACCCCGACGTACTTCCACCAGCGCTTCCGGATCGGTAGCGTTGACACGGAGCGCCTGCAGGTTCTGCGCCACCGTCGCCAGCACTTCCTCCGCCTCCGTAAGATAGATATCCAGGAGTTCGGCATCGGCAGCGCTATCCGTCAAGGTCGCCGCCTCGGCAGGGGCTGCAGCTGCCGCCTCTTGTGCATCATCAGATGCGGCGGCTTCACCAGGCGCTGCCGGATCGGCCAGCGCGCTTAACTGTGCCTGCAACCGACTTAATGCTGACGCCAGTGCCGCTTCGGATTCAGGCCGTGTGCGCGGCAATTCGTCGACGAAAAGATCGAGCATACTCAAACTTTCCGCCACCAGTTCGAACTGGGATTGCTCTGCCGCATCATTCCCGGCATGGAAATATTCCACGAGGCTTAGGCTCGATTTGGCGATGTCGGTCGGCAATTGCATATTGAGCATGTCAAATGCAGCCGCCACCTGCTGCAAGGGCTTGAATACCGATTCCAGAATTGCATGCTGCGCAGGATTGCGGAAGAAGGTATCGAGCGTCTGTTCCGTGACCTTCAATGCATCCTTGATCTGCGGGATCATGGCGGCCAGTACATCCTGGCCCAGATCTTCATCGGTCACCGCGATGGTCGGCGCATGCTCGTCTGCACCATGCAAGATGCTATTGATGCGTTGTGCCTGGTTGACCAGTTGCTGGCCGGTTTCCCTAGAAATGCCATGATAACTGCGCAGGGCATCTTCCAGCACATTCAGTCCTGCAGCCACCTCGATGATGGAATGTTCATCCACTTGCCGGCTGCCATCCACCAGCGCACTAGCCAGGGACTGCACCGAAGCAAACAAGGAACTGATAGCGGTATTCGCCAAAGCTTGGGAAGCCGTGGTCATTTCGGCAGACCTGCCGAGGAATTCGGACAATGCGTCAGCCTTGCCTTCGGATACTGCACTCCACATATCCTTAAATGCGTCCATGGCATCCGCCAGTTGAACAGCAGTCTCCAGTTCGCCGGCTTCGATTTCAATACCCGCAGTCGCTGTATGTTCGTGTCCCGGCAGCAGGTCCTCAAGCTCAAATAACGCTTTAACCTGGCCGATGCGATCCGTGGAGGCGTCACTGATCGCCACGTAAAAAAGCATATCGCGCAACAACGTGCCGCTCGCACGATTGGTGCCGCGCCCGAATGCCCTGAGCTGCTGGTCCAGGCGACGGCATAGCTTCATTACATTGCGTTTTTCAGCGATCTTCTCCTGTGATAGCGACTCGACAAAAGCGGCCGCACTCCACCACAACGTTTTCTGTGCCGCCTGCTGCTTCACCTGCTGCACATTGTCCAGCGCGGTCAGCATGCCTTGAAGACCTTCTTCGCTCCTGGTACGCAGCCATCCTAATAAAGACTTCTGGAACAGTGAACGTTGCTGGATAACATAATCTGGAATGTCTGCTTCCGGTATTTCGCCGGCTTCGCCTTTGGGCGCGCGCAGGGATGTATCTGGGAAGAAGAGTTCGCTTTCATCGGCCGCCTCGCCTTGCAAAGCCAATAATGACTGCAGTGCGGGAAACAGTTTCAGAGGCTGGTCAGGTGCACCGTTAAGCAGCTCTTTCAGGTATTCATCGAGTTGGGCGACAGATACGCGCAGCAATGCAATTACTTCCGGGGTAACAGGAATGACCTGCTTCTCAAGCTTGTTGGCCAGGCCTTCGATGGCAGCACAGAAGCGCTTACAACCTTCAAGGCCGACCATGTCCAGCGCACCGCTTACCTGGTAGAGGTGGGTCTGGGAAAACTTGAGGCTCGCCACGTCATCCGGCTTAGACTCAAGTGCAGACAAGCTATCCAGCACATTTTTCAGTGCCAGGTCTATCTCATCCTTCACCCAGGTGAGCGGCCCTATATCAAAATCTTCCACGTTTTCTCCGCGCGCCTAATTATTCAACATCACTAATCTCAATATCAGGAAAGCTTGAAACCGGCCACAGAAGCACTCAGATCTTCCGCAAGGCTACTCAGCTGGCCTACCGACTGTGCTGTCTGCTTGGTGCCCTCGGTGGTTTGCGAGGTAATGCTTTGAATCTGCTGCATGTTGCGGCTCACGGTAGCAGCCACTTCCGTCTGTGCCGTAGTCGCCTGGGAAATCGCATCGATCAGGCGCGCCAAGTCATTGGTCACCGTTTCGATTTCATTCAGTGCCTGGCCCGCAGCATCCGACAACCGGGCTCCGTCGACCACACCCTCGGTGCTCTTTTCCATCGCCGCCACTGCGCTGTTGGTATCGGTCTGGATCGTCTTCACAATCGCGCTGATCTGCTTAGTCGCTTCGGAAGAACGTTCCGCCAGCCGCTGAACCTCTTCCGCCACCACCGTAAAGCCGCGACCCGCTTCACCCGCAGATGCCGCCTGGATCGCCGCATTCAGCGCCAGAATATTGGTCTGTTCGGTAATGTCGGAGATCAACTCCACGATTTCACTAATTTCCTGGGAGCTTTCACCCAGCCGTTTGATGCGCTTTGACGTTTCCTGGATCTGCGTACGGATTTCGTTCATGCCGGAAATGGTGTTCTGCACGGCCTGCGCGCCTTCGGTGGCGGCTTGTAGCGAGCGTTGCGCCACTTGCGACGCCTGGCCCGCATTACTGGATACCTGCAAGATGGAGCGTGTCATGTTGTTCACCGCATCGCCGGTTTCCACAATCTGCCTGGATTGCTGTTCAGCCGCTTGCAGCAGGGATGTAGAAGTATCCTGCGCCTGGGCGGTCGCTTCGTGCACCTGCTCCGTCGCCCGGTTGATCCCCTCGACCAGGTCACGCAGGCTATCGATGGTGTAATTGATGGAGTCGGCAATCGCGCCGGTGATGTTCTCGGACACTACCGCTTTTACGGTCAGGTCGCCGTCGGCCAGGTCGCCCATTTCATCCAGCAACTGCAACACAGCCTCCTGGTTCTGCTGGCTTTCCACTTCTAGCCTTGCCACACCCTCTTCCACAGCCTGGGCCTGCTTACGGCCGAAGACGATCATGAAGAGTACGATCAACATGGCCAACATGGCCAGGCCCATCAGGATGAATTTGACGGATTTGGTTTGCGAATTCAGCAAGGTCTTGTTTACCGATTCAAGCTTCGTCACAAATTGGCTGACGATGGCTTTGTCTGACTCGAAGCTGGCAGTTACCTCGCCCAGCGGCACTAGGGCAGAAACAGGATCTGCCGTTAAAGCCGGTACATAGCGTTCTTTTGCAAGGGTAAAGAAACTTTCGCCAGCTTTAATCGTGGCTTCGAGGTCTCCACGCAACCTGTTTTCTTTCAGGTTGGCACGCCAATAAGTGGCACGTTTAGTAAATTCGGCCTGGGCGGCATCAACTTCCGCCAGCTTTTCGTCACGCTTTGCAGTATCGGCATTGATCGCGGCCACATAGGCTTCATTCAGTGCGGCAAATGCATCCACAGGGTACATGATGGGCGAATGGATATCGGCTCGTAAATCCTGGTAACTCGCGAGCGAGTTATAGATAGGCCCGTTGACCCTTACGTGGTCGATAGCCCAGAAACTGATGGTGGCAAACGCGCTGAATGCCAGGATCTGGCCGAACAGCTGTTTATAGCCGCTGGCTTTTCGCTCCCTGCCACGCCCCTTGAGTGTCAACGCGTCTTTTATTTTGTCAGGAAGGTCCTGAATCGATTTTTTTATTAACTGCAGATCCAATGCCATACGATTTCCTTTACAACGTTTACATTCGCTATTTGAACTAGCCCCGAATTACTACCCTAGTTTAAATGCCTGACCTAAATACCTGGCTGCATGAATCCCCTGGACTCTATCAGTGCGTGGCAATCAAGTTCCAGCCAGTTATTGCCTTCACTATCGTCATACGTTTGCGTCTTGAAACAAAACCCCTGCGCCTTCCTTGATTTTTTTGCCTTCAATTGGTCCAGGCTGCGCAGACCGACCAGCCTGTCGACTACCAGCCCTACCTGCGGCGTGATGTCCTGGTTGACCAGCAAGACACGATTACTCGAGGTCCTGGCAACCGGCGCATGCCCAATGAGCTGCCCAAGGTCGCTGACGCCGTAAAGATTGCCTCGGATATTCGCCATGCCCATGAACCATGGCTGCGTGAGCGGTACCGCAAACATATCCGGCAATGCCAGCACTTCGCTGATCTCCGCCAGGTCCACTAGCACGTGGCTTCCGCCGACAAGGATGCCCAGTCGGCTATTGGCGGAATTGCTGGTAGAGCCTGCAATCGCCTCAAGCTTGGCAAGGATGTCTTCCTGGTACTGACGTAAGTTAAGGTCTTTTGCCATTTAGTCGATTATTCTTCGCTCACTTGTTTATTCTTCGCTAACCTGCAGATTGCCGGCATTCAGCGTGGCGATACAAGCCAGCAATTCGGCTTCCACGATGGGTTTGGCCAGACACTCCTTGGCTCCCATCCTTAACCCCCACGGCCTGTCCGTGACCGATGCCTTGCCGGAACAGATCACCACCGGAATATGCTTGGTCACCGGATTGCGCGTCAATTTACGTGTTGCCTCAAACCCCGTCAGGCCGGGCATGACGATATCCATCAGGATAAGGTCAGGGGAATGGGACTCTGCAAGCAACAGGCTTTCGTCACCGCTCTTGGCAGTCATTACCAGAAAGCCGTTACTCTCCAGGATCTCGGTCAAGTAGAGTCGGTCTGTCGCCGAATCATCCACCACGAGTATTTTCTCAATCGGCATCGTCAGTCCTCCTCAAGACTGCCTGGAGCACCCGATACATAAGTATTGATGGCATCCAGTAATGTTTCTTGGGTAAATGGTTTTGTTAAATACTGGTCTGAACCGACCATGCGGCCACGGGCTCGGTCAAACAAGCCGTCCTTACTGGACAGCATGATCACGGGGGTGGATTTATAACGGGGGTTGCGCTTGATTAGGGAACAGGTCTGGTACCCGTCCAGGCGCGGCATCATGATGTCGACAAAGATGATGTCGGGCAGGTGGCTGGAAATCTTGGAGAGCGCATCGAAACCGTCTTCGGCAAGGATGACTTCACAGCCGGATTGCTTAAGGAATATCTCTGCACTGCGACGGATGGTATTGCTATCGTCAATGACCATCACTTTTACGCCAGTTAGATTACTTTCCTGCACTCTTAAATCCCCTTATTGAGTGTCGTTTCCACAAGCAAACTTAAATCCATTTACTTTAATAATTCAAGTGAGTAATTCTGATTGATATCTAGAGTTATTGTTCTGATACCGGCATTCACGCCCCATCGATACGACCATATCATTTCTTACCCAAGCTGCATTTTTAACCAGTGCAGAAAATAAATCCAGTTTTATCGCGTCCTGACTTGGCATCGGCTTTGTTTATGACAAATTATGCCATTTAAAAGCGCGTGGGTTGTCATTTTTCTTTCATCAGGTTTAAATACATGCGCTATATTGTTACTATTTGTAACATAGCACTTGCCAAGCGATTGCCAAAGCGCGTCACAAAATAGAACCATAATAATTTATACACATAATGCGGCACTCAAGACCGCATTCAGGGACTGGAAATAATGCTAATCAGACAAGAATCACTCACTGCCAGGATGGGATTCAAGGAGCTACCATCCGCATCGCCATTGCCATCCGCAAACCTAGTTCTGGTTTTCGGCTCATTCAAACGTTTCAGCGACACTAAACTGCCAGGCCAGTTGAAGGAGCGTTATCCCACTGCGCAAATCATCGGTTGCACCACCTCCGGCGAGATCAATCCCGCCGGAGTATTCGATGACAGCGTGCAGATCACTGCCATCCAATGGGAAAAGACTTCGCAACGCGTCGCCCACACGCGCATGGACGGGATGCAGAACTCCTTCGAGACCGCCGCTGCACTGGCCAAGCAACTGAAAGCGGATAGCCTGCGCACCGTGCTGGTGTTATCGGAAGGCCTGAACGTCAATGGTTCCGAACTTCTGCAAGGCTTCCAGAGCGTATTGGGCGATATACCCATCGTCGGCGGGATGGCCGGCGATAGTGCTGCATTCATAAAAACGCTGCAATTGTTCAACGACACAATCGCCAACAACATGGTGATTGCCGTCGGCCTGTATGGTAAAAACCTGATCACGGCCAGCGGGGCATTAGGCGGCTGGAAGCCTTACGGTCCGCCGCGAAAAATCACCAAATCCATCAAGAACGTCGTATACGAAATGGATGGAAAGCCGGCACTGTCACTCTACAAGATGTACATCGGCGATGCCTATGCAAAAGGCCTGCCGGGCACCGGGCTTAAGTTCCCCCTGGCGATCATCGAGGAAGGCAAGCGGGACGTAGAGAAGATCCGCACCCTATTGGCGGTGAACGTGGCCGAAGGCAGCCTGACCTTCGCCGGCAATGTGGAAGAAGGCCAGACCGTGCGTTTATGCCAGACCACGCATGACAAACTGGTGGAAGGTGCCGGCGGCGCGGCACATCTGGTGGCGGATGCACTGAGCTCGACCAATTCACCGCATGCCGGCCTGGCCATCTGCGTCAGTTGCGTCGGCCGCAAGGGCGTGATGGCGGAGCTGACCGGCGATGAAATCATTAAAGTGCAGCAGATCATGGGATCGCAAACCGTGATCACCGGCTTCTATTCCTACGGAGAATTCGCCCCACGTCCCAATACCACCGACAATGTCTTGCACAACCAGACCATGACCATCGGCTACCTAAGCGAAGACCTGCTGGCGTAAACTTGTACGTATTTTTCTGCTAGAACTAACGCCAAAACGCCCTCAGACAAGAGGGCGTTTTGTTTTGATATGCGGCATCAATTGCAGTTAGAATGGCTGTTCACCGTAAGTTACCTGCTCTACTCAACCCACCTTCAATCAACTACTCAAAGGATATTCACATGGCTAGCACAGTTACCCTCAAAGGCAATCCAGTCAGCATCGGCGGCACTTTTCCGGCTAAAGGCGCAAGCGTTCCCGATTTCACGCTGGCAGACAGCAAGCGCAACGATGTACATCTTGAAACCTATGCTGGCAAACGCAAGATCCTGAATATTTTCCCCAGTGTCGACACACCGACCTGCGCCATGTCGGTACGCCAGTTCAATACCAAGGCCAGCGCGCTGACCAATACAGTGGTGCTGTGCATTTCTGCTGACCTGCCCTTCGCCCAGTCACGCTTTTGCGGCGCTGAAGGCCTAGAAAATGTGGTGACCCTTTCCACCTTCCGCAACACAGCTAAATTCTCGGAAGATTTCGGCGTGCAGATCAAAGACAGCAGCCTGGCAGGCCTGACAGCGCGTGCAGTAGTCGTGCTGGATGAGAATAACAAGGTATTGCATAGCGAGCTGGTAAGTGAGATTGCTGAAGAGCCTAACTATGATGCTGCTTTGGCTGTCCTGTAATTTGATACGGCTCTAGCGAATTGCATAGGCGGAAGGCGCTTCGCTTTTCCGCCCTACATACCTGCCCTGCGAGGCGCATGGATATTGCCTCGCAGGGCATCTGTTTTAAGCTGAGGATTTAGCTCACTTATCCTCGTAAGCCGTATATTTGGCATTACTGCCTTTCGCTTTTTCCACCGGGTATTTCTTTGCATTCAGCGCTATCTTGGCATTAGCGGCTGCGATCAGGTCAATGCCGCAGACCTCGGCGATCCGCAACAAATAGACCAATGTGTCGGCAAGTTCATGGCCGATTTCTGTTTTGCGTTCTTCACTCAGCATTGCGCTTTCCTGCGCGCTATCCCACTGGAAATGCTCGACCACTTCCGCCGCTTCCACGATCATGGCCATGGCTAGGTTCTTCGGCGTGTGGAATTGCTCCCAGTCGCGTTCTTTCACAAACGTATCGATACGGGCGCGAAGATCCTGCAGGCTATCCGGCATGTTCAGGTTTTTCCTTGCGGTTGCTGCCTGACACCATCTTGATCTCGAACAGGCGGCATTCCAGCGGGCCGTTGAACAACGGTGTGCGCTTGGATGGCGCCAGCCGCATGAGCTTAGGCAGTCGCATGTCGGTGGTGAGGAAATAGGCATTCCAGCCGGCGAACTTGCGTTTGAGCGTTTCGCCCATCTTTGGGTATAGCGCCGCCAGCTCTTCGTCTTCGCCGATGCGCACACCATAGGGCGGGTTGGCGATCAAAACGCCTTCGCCGTTCGGCGCGACGACATCGTTGATATCGTTCATGGATAACTGCACGGCATCCATCAATCCCGCTTCTGTCAGGTTCTGCTTGGCTATACGCACGGCGCGTAGGTCGATATCACTGCCGTACAGCTTCTGAAAGGTGACCGGCTTGGCTTTCTCGAGCGCCTGCTGGCGTATCTTCTTCCATGCGCTTTCCTCGAAATTCTTCAGCTTCTCGAAACCGAAGCTGCGGCCGCTACCGGGGGCGATGTCCAGCGCGATCATCGCTGCTTCCAGCAGGAAGGTGCCGCTGCCGCACATGGGATCGAGCAAAGGCGTGCCGGGTTGCCAGCCCGACAGCTTCAGGATGCCTGCTGCCAGGTTCTCGCGCAATGGAGCCTCGATACTGGCCCGGCGCAGGCCGCGCTGGTAAAGCGCGTCGCCGGACGTATCCAGGTAGAACTGGTATTCATCCGTGGTCAGGTAAGCATGGATGCGCACATCCGGCTCTTTGGTATCGATATACGGGCGGCTGTTGACGGCCTGGCGGAAGC
>JAZKEL010000334.1:0-7230 GCA_040387075.1 Pseudomonadota bacterium | reverse complement strand
GCACCTGCCTGCATTCCTGGAACGCTACCCGAACCTGCAGGTGGATTTGAGCAGCACGGATCGCCGTGTCGATCCTGTCACGGAGGGCTTCGACTGCGTGGTACGTACCGGCAACCTCACCGACTCCGGACTCATCGTGCGCCCCCTGGGGGCCATGCTGCAGACCAACTATGCCAGTCCCGCGTATCTCGCTCGTTATGGAGAACCGAAAACGCTGGCCGACTTAAGCCGGCACTGGCTCATCCACTACCATGTCAGCAGTGCCAGCAAGTTCGATGCGTTCGAATACTGGGACGGGCAAGCATGCCAGCGCATCGCCATGCAAAGCCGTGTCGCGGTCAATAATGTGGATGCTTATCGTGCAGCCTGCCTGGCAGGTCTCGGCATTACCCAGGCACCTCTATTGGGCGCCCGGCGTTTACTGGAAGAGGGGAAGCTGGTGGAGATACTGACGGATTTTCGGGCGCCCGGCATGCCTGTCTCCGTGCTCTATCCCCACAGGCGGAATCTATCCAAACGCATGCGGATTTTCATGGACTGGTTATGCGACCTGATAAAAACCGAAACCGTGGTTGAATCGTGGCTGGAGGTATAAGCGCTGCAAAATTCCAAACCTGAATTGCCACCATAAAGTGCCACCATAAAGCGCCATCATATTTTCGTCATAAAGCCTGGTTAAAGTGCGTGGACAGCATGCTTCTGCAGCATGTACAGTTCAATCACAAGGGATAATTCAATGAAGAAAAGTATGATAGCTCTGGCAGTGGCGGCATCGCTCTCACCCATACTGGCAATGGCGGCATCCCCATTTGCGAGTATCACGCATGAGTGGACCTACGCCCATGTCTCAAGCGGGGTTCCAGGGCTGACTTCCGAGATCAGTGCCTACGATGCGGCGACGAATTCCATCTGGGTAGCAGGTGTGGTCGGTGTCGATGTATTGAATGCCAGTACCGGCACACTGATCCAGCACATCGATACCAGTGCATACGGTTCCATCAACAGCGTGGCGATCCATAATGGCCTGGCGGCATTTGCCATTGAGTCCAGCACACGTACCGATCCCGGTACCATCAAGCTCTTCGATACGTCGACCCGCAGCCTAGCCAGCGGTATCAATTCGATCACGGTAGGCGCATTGCCGGATATGGTGACCTTCACCAAAGACGGCTCCAAGCTCCTGGTTGCCAACGAGGCCACGCCCACCAATTATTCCGGATTCGACCCTGCCGGTAGCGTCAGTATCATCAATATGGCATCGAGAAGCCTGGTGGCCAATGCCGGCTTTGCCGGTGTACCCACCACCGGCAGCAATATCCGGAACGCAGGCATGGATTACGAGCCGGAGTATATCGCGGTGAATGCGGCCGGCACGAAAGCGTACGTCACATTGCAGGAAGCCAACGCCATCGGCGTGCTGGACCTGCATACCAATACCTTCTCCAGCATCATCGGCCTGGGCACCAAGGATTTCAGCCTGCCCGGCAATGCTATCGACCCGACAGACCGCGACTACATCAGCGGCAGCAGCGGGCCGACCAAGACGGAATTGCGCCCCGTTAACGTAAGTGGCCTGTACCAGCCGGATGGAATAGCGGCCTACGATGTCGGCGGTAAAACCTACCTGGTCACCGCCAACGAAGGCGATACCCGGGAAGATGAAGTAGACAAGGTGCGCGGTTCCAGTTTCTCCGGCACGGAGAATGACCTGAAGCGCTTGAATGTATCGACCGTGGATTCGACGCCAGGCCACCTGGTCACGTTCGGCACGCGCGATTTCACGATCCGCGACGAACTCGGCAATATCGTGTTTTCAAGCGGCAATGAACTGGATGCAAAAGCCATCGCACTCGGCATCTACGACGATACCAGGAGCGACGACAAAGGTGTCGAACCTGAAGGCGTGGAATTGCTGGCGATAGGCAACCGTACATTTGCATTCATCGGCCTGGAACGCACCACCAAAAGCGCCGTGGCTATTTATGACGTCACCGACCCGCAACATGCTTCATTCGTGGACATGCTGGTGACCGAAGGCGATATCGCGCCGGAAGGGTTGAAAGCGTACTTCGCCAATGGGAAATACTACCTGTCGGTAGCGAATGAGGTATCCAACACCACTACCCTGTACAGCATCAGCGCTGTGCCGGAGCCTGAAAGCTACGCACTGATGATGGCGGGCCTGGCTTTGATTGGCGTGGTGGCAAGACGCAAAAGCAGGAAGTGACCGGATGCAGGGGTGGCATTAGCCTCCCTCAGTATCCAAGCAGGATTGTTCTGAGTACATAAAAAGGGCATGCATCATGGAAATGATGCATGCCCTTTTTGCATGGCTTAACTTATTTGTTGGCTTAACTTAGATTCACGTTGACTCGCGTTTTAGATAGCGTCTAAATGCGCTTCAACTCTTTCTAAGTTGCCCTGCTGGGCATGCAGGCATTATTTGGCTTTCGTCGGTCTGCCGGTCTTGATGATATCCACGGCGGAGATCGCCTTCTTGAACTCGGCCTCGCCCAATGCAACCAGTTTGAGTATGCCGGCCCTGATCAACTCGCTCTTTTTAAGCGGCAATCCATGCCCGACAGCGCGTGCTTTGAGCGTCTGGATAAGTTTGTATTCGTGATCGGGGATGGTGAAGCTATCCCGTACCAGTTTCGATTTTTTAGGTTTAAGTACTGGTTCTGCTGCTTTTACGGCCACCGTTTTCACGGGTTTTACGGTCTTGGCTTTAGCTTTAACCACTGCCGGGGCGGTGACTGTTTTAATAGTTGCCGGTTTCAAGGCCGGCTTAGCGGCAACCTTCACGGTGGAAGGTTTCACCGGGGCAGGTTTTACGCTGGCGGGTTTTTTGGGGGCTGGCTTAGTCTTGGCCTTTGCATCGATTTTTACATCATCGGAAGTCATGGTTAACCTTTATATTCTTAAACTGTATATACAGTTTATCCCACGCATCGTGAAATAATTGTGAATATTCGATGACAATAGCGTGCACAGTTACTGTGGATAACTCTGTGATTATCTGTGGGCTCAACTACTAAGTCGGCATTTATAAAAGGATTTTACGGATTGCCTAATTTTTAAACTGATAATTTTATAGAATAAAAACAATAACTTAAAACTATATATATGATTTATATAGTTAATATCGGGAAGCTATCCCACTTTAGCTGTGGCTGTTTATAACTTACATTAAGTTGCACGCCTAATCGGCATCCGGATTGGCGTTGGCGTGCTTACCCTTGCCGCAAATCTCGCGCTAAAAGCGGTCAGGCAAATGTATAACGGTTTTTTCCTGCCTCCTTGGATTGGTACATCAGGCTGTCGGCAATCTGCAGGATGCTGTCCAGGTGCTTGGCGTCGGCCGGGTATCTCGCAATGCCGATGCTGACCCCGATATGGCAGTATTTCTGGTTCACCATGATGGGTTGTTTCAGTGAATTGATAATGCGCTGTGCTAGCAGTTCAAGTTCGTTGTCGTCCCTGTAACGGTGGATGACCAGCACAAACTCATCCCCGCCTGCACGGGCTAGAAAATCGGTGTCACGCAGTACCTGGGTAAAAAGCGAGGTCGTTGTGACCAGCACCGCATCGCCCGCTTCATGGCCAAGCCTGTCGTTCACCAGCTTGAATCCGTCAAGATCCATATAGAACACGGCATATAGATCTTCCATCCGGCGCGACAGGCTATGTATTCTTCTCAGATGCGTATTCAGTCCGCGCCGGTTGGGCAATTTGGTCAGCGGGTCGTGATCGGCCTCAAAGCTGAGACGTTCGCTCTTTATCCTGTTTTCGATGGCCTGCTCGAACAGCAGGACGGTCCTGCGGTAGGAAAACAGCAATATGCCGCTGACGACCAGCACCAGGATAATGGAGCCTAGAATGACCTGGGATAAAATCCGCCGCGCATCCACGGTGATGTTTTTCTTGCTCTCCAATAGCCAGGCATCCATCCCGGAAATCACCGCTTCGATCTTCTCCATGACTATCTTGCCATTGTCTTTTGACACGCTTAGATGCGATGCATAGGCCCCGGCATGCAATTGCACCTGGATGGAGGCATCGATGATCCTGAACTTCTGTACCGCATATCCCCGTAAGGATTCAATTTTGGTTTGCAGCCCGGGCAACTCGACCGGGGAGCTCTCCAGCGACTTCAGCAATTTTTCAGCCTTGGCCGGCCCGTTCAGGTAGGGATCGAGAAACGTCGGGTTATTGGTGATGAGGTAACCGCGTTGCCCGGTCTCTGCATCGACGATGGTGCGCTGTAACGAGATCAGCTGGTAGCGGAAATCGTCGATGTCCGACAGCTGTTGTTGCGTCTGGAGCAGATGATAGGCAGAGAGGAACAGCCATCCCATGGACAAGGATAAAATGAGAGTCGCTAACTGCAGCGGCCGCGTTAGCTCTCGCTTGAAATTGATGGTTCTGGACATCGTTAATTATAGTCCCACGCCAGTATCAGTAAGGCTTGCCTGGCTGTTAAACACTCTTTAAAAGCGCTTCCTGGACGTAATGCATTACCAAAGTATATGCCTCATGGCACATCCCTGTTAGCAACAACTATAAAAGGCATGTCATTTTATGCCTACATAAATTTAGGAAAAATTCCTAATGTAGACAGAAGTCCCCGCTTGTAAATTTACAGGCATTACAGGGAGGTAGAAAAATGACGACAGAGATTGAATACAAGATGATTTCGAGGCACATGCTGGACTATGCCAAGCTGATGCAGGCAGAAGCCGACAAGCTGGAACTGCTGGGGATCACTACCGTCCCGAATCTCCACGATAAGGCCCAGGAGATTTTCTACCTGTCGGAAATCATCGGCTCCAAGCCCATCGTCCTGCATATCGTGGATGTCGAAAGCTAACCGGCTGACGCAGGTAATCCCAGCCGTTCAAGCAAGCTGCTTTTTATTCATGCGCGGTCCCAACATTTCATTATGCTTTAATGGAATTCTTACAATTTCAAGGGCAGCCGTCCTATAACTATCGTAGTTCATACACGCCATTCTCAGCATTCCCGATCCACACGGATCCCAGACTGCGAGAATATGATGGCGAATAAAGAAAAAAACCAGGTAGGAATCGGATCGGTGTTGGCCACTGTGTCCGGGCCATCCACACACGAACGTCCTGCGCTTGCCGCGAAGAGCCCTACACCTGCCGAATTGCTGCAAAAAGTAATGGGGACGGCCGAACTTTCAGCGAAGATGCCTGACAATGCGACCAAGTCCAATGAGTATGGAGAGGCTGCACGCTGTCCGTTTTCCGGCGTATCCGTCAAGGCGGAATCTCCTATTGTCGGTGCCAGCACCATCACCGAAAGCAACGCCTCAGCCAAAACCGGCAGCGGTGTCCCGCCGAATGGAGAGAATCATGCCGGCGGTAACCTGGATCGCGTGCGCAGCGACTCCACCGGCCAGCCGCTCACCACCAACCAGGGCGTGGCCGTTGCAGATAACCAGAGTTCGCTGAAAATCGGCCTGCGCGGGCCGACGGCACTTGAGGATTTCATCCTTCGCGAAAAGATCACCCATTTCGACCATGAGCGTATCCCTGAACGCATTGTCCATGCCCGTGGGTCGGCCGCGCACGGCTATTTCGAAAACTATAAACCCATCTCCCAATTCACGAAGGCCGCGCCATTCGCAGAAGCCGGTAAGCAGACGCCGGTATTCGTGCGCTTTTCCACCGTTGCCGGAGAACGCGGGTCTACCGACACTGCGCGCGATGTGCGCGGCTTTGCCGTCAAGTTCTATACCGATGCCGGCAATTGGGATTTGGTGGGCAATAACATCCCGGTCTTCTTCATCCAGGATGCGATGAAATTCCCCGACCTGATCCATGCCGTCAAGCCGGAACCGAATAACGGTATTCCGCAGGCTTCGTCCGCGCACGACACATTCTGGGATTTCGCTTCGCTGATGCCGGAATCCACCCATATGCTGATGTGGCAGATGTCGGATCGTGCGATTCCGCGCAGCTACCGCACCATGCAGGGTTTCGGCGTGCATACCTTCCGCCTGATCAATGACAAGAATGAATCCGTATTCTGTAAATTCCACTGGACTCCAGTGGCCGGCACCCACTCACTAGCGTGGGATGAAGCGGTCAAGATCAGCGGCGCCGATCCTGATTTCCACAGGCGCGACTTGTGGGAGGCCATCGAAGCAGGCGCCTATCCTGAGTGGGAGCTGGGCTTGCAGATATTCACCGAGGAGCAGGCGGATAGTTTCGACTTCGATATCCTGGATTCGACCAAACTGATACCGGTGGAGCTGGTGCCTATCGTGGCGGTTGGCAAGCTAGTGCTTAACCGCAATCCCGATAACTTCTTCGCGGAAACCGAACAGGTGGCATTCTGCACGGCGCACATCATCCCCGGCATCGACTTTACCAACGATCCCCTGTTGCAGGGGCGCATCCATTCCTACCTGGATACGCAGATATCGCGGCTGGGCGGCGTCAACTTCCATGAGATCCCCATCAATGCCCCCTTGAAGGAAGTGCATAACAACCAGCGCGACGGCATGCACCGGCAGTCGATCCCGCGTGGCCGCGTGGCATATGAGCCGAACTCACTGGCGGGCGGATGCCCGTTCCAGGCTGGGATGCAGGGTTTCTCCAGCTTCCCCGAGCCTATTGCAGAGGACAAGGTGCGCGGCAAACCTGAAAAATTCGCAGATCATTATTCGCAGGCCACCCTGTTCTACAAAAGCCAGTCACCCGTCGAGCAGCAGCACATCATCAATGCCTTCCGCTTCGAACTCACGCGTGTACAAACCCAAGCCGTGCGTGAGCGTGTCGTATCGCTGCTGGTGAATGTGGATGCGGAACTGGCACAGCGTGTGGCTGACGGCCTGGGCTTCCCGCTCCCCGATGCGGCACCGCTTGCCAGCGATATGGAATTCCCGGTACTGGATGCATCGCCCGCGTTGTCGGAAACGTTTTATCCCGGCGACGGCTCGATCAAGACCAAACGGGTCGCTATCCTCGCCGGCAATGGCGTGGATGGCGAAGGTGTGATCGCGTTATACGATGCCATCCTGAAAGAAGGCGGCGTGCCGAGGATCGTCGGCATACAGCTAGGCAAGATCGCCACCACGAAATCCGCGATGCTGGACGTGGAAGCGACACTGGAGACCATGCCCGCCGTTCTGTTCGATGCCATGGTCATCGCAGATGGTAAGGAGTCGATAGCTGCGCTGGGTGCGGACGGTCACACCCT
>JAZKEL010000333.1:0-2244 GCA_040387075.1 Pseudomonadota bacterium | reverse complement strand
TGGCATTCCAGTCTTCCGCACTATCTGCAGTCATGGGCTTGTATCCATGGAAGGACGATTGATAGTTCCCGGCACCCGCTTCCGCAGCGATGGCAGGCTGAACTGCGAGCATGCACAGCAGGCTTACGCTGTATATCGCAATGCGATGAATAACGGAATGTAAACCAGCGTGTAAAGCCGGTTGTATGGCATTCGGCAGGCATCCGGCAAGCAGGCGCTTGCCCATTAGGGTGGTATTCATAAAAACTCCTTAGGACTGAAAAAGACGGACGAGGCTGAGAAGCCCCGGCTACGCCGACTCAGGCAGGAGGTTTTATGGGTGGGGTCAGGTCTGCAGATGCCCCAAAGATATTGGAGCGGGGTAGGGTCGATGTGAATACATCGACGTGAAAGATTGGGTCGGCTAAAGCGGTCGCCGCTGACTGGGCGGAATGACAGCCGCTCATGTCGCATGGTGTGGCGGATTGCTGATTGCCGTGTTGGTGCAGGTCTTGCGGAGGCTGTTGATCCGTTTGCTGGTTTTGGGCGGCATGCTGGACCGCCATATCTGCATCTGGCTTGGCCTGCTGGCAATGTTGCATGTCCATGGTTTCGGTATGAATGCCGCTATGCTCATGGAACTCTGCATGCATGCTGTCAGAATGCTCTTGTGCTGAATGTACCTCTAAATGTGCATTAGTTGACTCTTTCATCGGCAGTGCGCAGGCAACCGTGCATGCAGAGACCAGAGCCGGGCCTATGGCCAAGGTCAGCATCAATACCAGGGAAATGGCGCGCATCGTTTTCATCACCGCCTGACTTTATCATTCACAATCGATTCGTACAACCGCGCTAATGCCGGGCGATTTGAATGCAGGGCTTTGCGCCGATGTTTTATTGTCCGGCAACGATGCAGTTGCGGCCTTTCTGCTTGGCCTGGTATAGCCGCTGGTCGACCATGTCCACGAACTTGAGCGCATCGTCCTTGTGGGTCGGGATCACAGTCCCGGTACCAATGCTCAGGGTCAGCATCTGGCTAACCGCAGATTTTGCGTGCGGTATCTGTTCCTTGAAGATCAGTTGCCGGCAGCGCTCGGCGATCTTCTGTGCCGACGCCGCATCTGTTTCCGGCAGGACCAGCACGAACTCTTCCCCGCCGAAGCGCGCCAGGGCATCCCGAGCGCGTGTGCCGGCGGCAGTTAATGCCTGGCCGACACGTTTCAGCGACTCGTCGCCCTGGATATGGCCGTAATAGTCGTTGTACTGCTTGAAATAATCGATATCCATCATGATGAGCGAAAGCGGCTGGTTGTTGCGTCGTGCATTCTCCCACTCCAGTTCCAGGATAGAGTCGAACATGCGCCGGTTTGCTATGCCGGTCAGGCCGTCTTTGTACGAAAAGTCTTCCAACTCTTTTTGCAGGGCCGCCAGTTTTTCTTCACTCTTCTTGCGTTCGCTGATGTCGAACATGAAGCCGATCAACGCTTCCACTTCCCCGCTCTCCGTACGCACTACATGCACCACATCGCGTATCCATACATACCCGCCGTCCCTGGTCAGTGCACGGTAATCCGCCTCGTGGTCGATCCCGGCCTTGGATTGCGATACGCAGTAATCCACCACCCATTGCCTGTCATCGGGGTGCATACGGTCTATCCAGTCCTGTGCGCTTGCCCAGCTTTCCGGCGTCCAGCCCAGCAGCGTCTCGATCTGCGGGCCGATATAGGCGAAAGTCATCGTGGCCCAGTCTATCTTCCAGGGGATGGCCTTGGTCGATTCCAGCAAGGTCTTGTAGACGGCTTGGTCGTCGGTCAGTTTGTCAGTATTGTTCATGGTGGATATTCAAAGTGTTGGGCATTTTATCATCCGGGTCGTCATGCCAGACTGAAACGGTTGCCATCCAGCAATCTTTAATCTATTGTACGAACGTATAGTAACTGCAAAATACGTCCTCTATGAACTGGTTACCAGATTTAGTCTTTCTCGATATCGAAACCACCGGTGGCGCTCACCTCTACGACCGCATTACCGAAGTTGCGCTGATCAAGATCGAGAACGGCGAGATAAGCACGATATGGGAATCGCTGGTCAATCCAGAAATCCCCATCCCACGCCAGATCACCGGGCTCACCGGTATCAGTGACGCCATGGTGAAAGACGCGCCTAAATTCCAGGACATTGCCGCCGACCTCTACGGTCACCTGCAGGGCGCCGTGATGGCAGCGCACAATGCCAGGTTCGATTACGGCTTCCTCAAAGCCGAAT
>JAZKEL010000332.1:0-3041 GCA_040387075.1 Pseudomonadota bacterium | reverse complement strand
CGCTGATCACCGGCGAAACAGGTACAGGCAAGGAGCTGGTAGCGCATGCCATCCATACCTTATCGCCGCGCAGGAGCTCACTGTTTGTCGCAGTGAACTGTGCTGCCATTCCTACCGAAATGCTGGAATCGGAATTGTTCGGCCACGAACGGGGTGCATTCACCGGCGCCTTGAAAGAGCGCATCGGTAAGTTCGAACTGGCAGATGGCGGCACGCTTTTCCTGGACGAAGTCACGGAAATGCCCATCCAACTGCAGGCGAAACTGTTACGGGCCTTGCAGGAAGGCACTATCGAGCGCCTCGGCAGCAACCGCAGCATCACCGTCGATAACCGCATCATCGCCGCGACCAACCGCGACCCGTTACAGGCGATCAAGGACGGGAAATTGCGTGAAGACCTGTATTACCGCCTGAACGTATTCAGGATAGACCTGCCGCCATTGCGCGAACGTAAAGGCGACATCCCTATCCTGGCGCACCATTTCCTCAAGCGCCGCAACCTGCTGATCGACGATGAGGCGATCCATAGCCTGGAAGCGTACACCTGGCCCGGCAACATACGCGAACTCGAAAATGTGCTGGAACGGGCTGCCATCATCAGCGGCGGCGAGGCCATCGGCTTGCAGCATTTGCCGGAAGACATCGCAAAGACCGCACCACTTGTCCCGCACTCCGATGCGGCAGAAGAAACTCCTATTGAAGGCATGGCGGTGACGGCTTTACCGGTCGCCGTGGAAACATTGGAAAAGAAACTGATCCTGGCAGCACTCACCCAGTCCAGGGGCAATAAAAGCCGCGCCGCCAAGTTACTGCAGATCAGCGAACGCTCCCTATGGTACAAAATAGGCCGCTACGGGATTAAGGATTCTGTTTAAATTCCAATAAAAACAGCAGGCAACAGCTTGCCAGGCTGTCGGCAGGTACACTGTTCGGCTATAATCCGGATATCAATCAATTGAACCTAGGCCATACCCCGTTAATGATCAAAAAACTGCTGCAAAGAGTTTTCAGTGCAAAGAAAAAGCCCGCCAGCAATGCCACTGCGAAAGATCATGCCGATGAAAGTCATGGCAAGAAAGTTCGCCCCAGTAAAGCACATGCAAAGTCCAACGCCAGCCACGACAAGGCCAAGCGCATTGCCAGCAAGATCCACCGCATAGACCGCAACCTGCTCAGCAACGGCGCGATCAAGACGACGGAAGGCCTGCAGAAGGCCGGCTTTGAAGCGTATGTCGTCGGCGGTGCCGTGCGCGACCTGCTGCTGAAACGGCGACCCAAGGATTTCGACATCGCCACGGATGCCACCCCGGAAGAGGTGAACCGCGTTTTCCGGCGCTCGCGCATCATCGGCCGCCGTTTCCGCCTGGTGCATGTAATGTTCGGCGATGAAACGCTGGAGGTATCCACGTTCCGCGGCAGCCACCTGGCTGACAGCGAGCAGGACGATGCCAAGGTGGCCGACAGCGGCCGCATCTTGCGCGACAACGTATTCGGCAACCAGGAGCAGGATGCCATCCGCCGCGACTTCACCGCCAATGCCCTGTATTACGACCCGGCGACCGAGGAGATCCTGGATTTCCATAACGGGGTAGCCGACCTGCAATCAGGCCTGTTGCGCATGATAGGCGACCCCACCACGCGCTACCGTGAAGACCCGGTGCGCATGCTGCGCGCCATCCGCCTGTCCGCCAAATTAGGCCTGAAAATTGACAAGGCCACCGAAGCGCCGATCCCCAAACTGGCCGATGCGCTGCATGACGTCCCTGCTTCGCGGCTGTTCGATGAAATGCTCAAGCTATTCCTGTCCGGCCATGCCATCGAAAGCGTGACCGCACTGCGCCAGCACGGCCTGCATCACGGCCTATTGCCCATGCTGGATGTAGTGCTCGAGCAGCCAATGGGCGAGCGCTTTGTAACGCTGGCGCTGAAGAATACCGATGACCGCATACTCGCAGGCAAATCGGTATCGCCTAGCTTCCTGTTTGCCACCCTGCTCTGGCACGAAGTGCTGTCAGCCTGGGATAACTACCAGAAACAGGGCGAACGTCCGCTGCCGGCATTGTTCCTGGCCATGAACGAAGTGACCGACATCCAGGCGGAGAAGCTGGCTATCCATAAGCGCTTCAGCACCACGATGAAAGAGATATGGGGCTTGCAGCCGCGTTTCGAACTGCGCTCGGGACGGCGTCCCTTCTCGCTGCTGGAGCATCCGCGTTACCGCGCTGCTTATGACTTTTTGTTGCTGCGCTGCGAATCCGGCGAACTGGATGCCGGTCTTGGGGAATGGTGGACAGAGTTTGCCGTTGCGGACAGCGCAAGGCGCCTGGAAATGCTGCAGCCGAATACCGAACCCGCCAAGCGCCGACGCCGCAAACGCAAACCTTCAGGCAATGCAGGCTCCAGTTCCGGATCAGGCCAGTAGCAGCAAGCATGCAGAAAGCATTCATCGCACTAGGCAGCAACCTGCAAAAGCCGCAGCAACAGGTCATGCAGGCATTTGCAGAGATCAAGCGCCTGCCGAAAACCCGCTTGTTACACACCTCCTCGCTGTACAGCAGCTTGCCGCTGGGCGCGGGCAATGTGCACCAGGAGCAGGATCCGGAATTCATTAATGCCGTGGCGGAAGTCGAAACCGACCTCACGGCGCGCGAACTGTTGCGTGGCCTGCTCGCCATCGAGAAAACGCACGGCCGGCGACGGCCGTACCCGAATGCCCCCAGGGTACTGGATTTGGACCTGCTGCTCTACAGTAACCTGGCGATGGCGACGGAAGAACTGACCTTGCCGCATCCGCGCATGCATGAGCGCGCATTCGTGCTGCTGCCCCTGGCGGAGATTGCGCCGGATTTATCGCTGGCAAGGTATGGAAAAGTAAGCGCTCTGGCCCAACAATACAGTGCACAGGGTGTAAAAAAGCTGGGCTAGAATCCGCCGGTTGGACCTGGCTCAGAAATTTGGAAAGATACGGCCGCTGCTAAAGAGGCCTGGAAAGATTAAGCGCATGAGCATTTTTGACAAGTTTCATTACATCGTGGTTGAAG
>JAZKEL010000331.1:3929-8272 GCA_040387075.1 Pseudomonadota bacterium | reverse complement strand
CGGCACATGGCTTGTCCGTTGAGCGAGTGGCTGCCTGGCAGGATGTGATCCAGGTAAGGGGGCTGGTGAACAAGGAAATCGAAGTCAAGCGCGGCCAGGGCCTGGTAGGTTCGTCTCTGCAGTCTGAGATCGATGTCTATGCCGATGCCAAACTCTATACATCCCTGGCCTCATTGCAGGATGACCTGCGGTTTGTGCTGATCACCTCGCGGGCAGCAGTACATGAGCAGGCAGGTGAAACGAGCATAGAAGTAACACCCAGCAACTACGTCAAATGCGAGCGTTGCTGGCATTACCGTGCCGACGTCGGTGCGCATGCCGAGCATCCGACCATCTGCGGTCGTTGCGTGAGCAACCTGTTCGGTGCCGGCGAGCCTCGCACGTATGCATAAGGCCATGCTCAAGTGGCTCGCCCTGAGCGCGGTGGTGATCGCCATCGACCTGTATACCAAGCAGCTGGTGCTAGATGCATTCGCCTATGGCGATCACCTGTACGTCAC
Organism: Pseudomonadota bacterium; assembly: GCA_040387075.1. GTDB lineage: Bacteria > Pseudomonadota > Gammaproteobacteria > Burkholderiales > Methylophilaceae > DATHXC01. The sequence continues at coordinate 7,772 of JAZKEL010000331.1, read as the reverse complement.
GTCGTTTTTCGACTTGGTGCGTTACCACAATGAAGGCGCTGCGTTCAGCTTCCTGGCAGGTGCCGGTGGCTGGCAACGTATCTTCTTCAGCGGTATCGCCCTGGTCGCATCGACGGTGATCGTCTACCTGCTGTATAAAAACCCGCAACGCAAACTGTTCTGCTTTGCCCTGGCCTTCATACTCGGCGGTGCGCTGGGCAACCTGTACGATCGACTTACCTTGGGCTATGTGGTGGATTTCCTGTTTTTCCATTACCAGGGCCACTACTGGCCTGCGTTCAATGCGGCGGATTCAACGATTACCTGTGGTGTGGGTTTGCTAATACTGGACAGTTTCAAGCAGCCGCAAACACCGGCGAAAGCGTAAGCATATGCCCGACTGGAAGAAACTGATTGAGGGCAAAGTCGCCCTGGCCGCCCGTGCGAAACTGGCGGCAAAAAACAAGATCATCAGCAAGATTCCGGGCAAAGCTTCCAATGTTGCCGATTCGGATCGCATTCCCTCAGGCCAAAAGCAGGTGAGCAATTTCCCCGTGCTGGATCTCGGCGTGCGCCCCAACGTCAATACTATTAACTGGAGCCTGCGCGTATTCGGCCTGGTGGAGCATGAGATCAAGCTGGACTGGGCTGCGTTCCGCAAACTGCCGCAGATCCGGGACATTTCGGATTTTCATTGCGTCACGCGCTGGTCGCAACTCGACATGGACTGGGAGGGCGTATCTGCACGCGAATTGCTGATGCAGGCGGCGCCCTTACCACTGGCCAGGTTCGTTACCTTGCACGGTTACGATGGCTACACTACTAACCTTCCTTTGGAAGTCTTGCTGGACGACGACGTGATCATCGCCCACAGCGTGCTCGGCAAGTCGCTGAGCGCCGAACACGGCGGCCCGGTGCGGATGGTGGTACCCAAGCGCTACGCCTGGAAAGGCGCCAAGTGGCTGAAAGCCATTGAGCTGCACATGGACGACAAGCCCGGCTTCTGGGAAGTGCGCGGCTACCATAATGATGCAGACCCGTGGCTGGAGCAGCGATTTTCCGAGTGATGTCGCCGGGCAATCTGCTAATGCAGGCTTAGCGCTTCTATTGGTGGTCGTGCATCTGCATACCATCGGCCTTTAACGGCGACGGCTGTGCGCTTACTTTCAGGTATATCGTATTTTTCTTGCCGGCTTTATCCCTGGTGACTAATTCAATCGGCACGATTTCGCCTGCCTTGATCTGGTGATCCAGGTCGATCAGCATTAAATGATATCCGCCTGGCTTCAGGTCGACCGGTTTGCCGGCTTTAAGGGCTAACTCGTCAATGCGCCGCATTTTCATGACGTCGCCTACCATGTTCATTTCGTGTATCTCCGTTTTTGCTGCAACGGCTGACGAAGCACTGACCACGTCCACGTCCGTGTCGGAGGTCAGCTGCATATAGGCACCTGCTACCGGCTGGCCGGGCGCAGTGGGCTTGACCCAGGCATTGCTGACTTTTACCTCTGCGTAAACGCTGGCAGACAAGCTGATGATCATAAGACCCAATACATATCGTTTCATGGCGATTCTCCCTAAGGATGGTTGGTTGAAGCGGTTTTAAAGGTATTTTTTCTTCCTGGTAAATAAATACAAGCCCATCAATGCCACGATTACGTTGCCTAGCGCAAACATGGCAACCGCGATGTCCCGCAGAGTCTTGTTGCCATCGGCAAAATTCCATTTATGGACATAGGCGAATATCCAGCCTTCGAGCGCATCGCCGTCCGTTACTTTAGCCGCCAGCGCGCCCGTCGAGGTTTCAATGAAATAGCGCGGATTGCCTTCACCCTTGAATTGCACCCTTACCACCGGCAGTCGTTTGAACAGGAAACCATACTCCCCGCCGAATTGCGTGACCAGTGATGTGCCGGCGATGTCGCTTGCCGCCACGTTGGCATAAGCGGCCGCTTGTTCGCCTGCAAGCGCCATTATGTCTGCCTGGCCGGCATCCGCATTCGCCGCATTGACCAGCGTGACGCCGGAAGGGGTTCCCGTTGCGGCTTGATGGTCGCCATGATGATGCTCTTCCTGCGCCAGGGCGGCAACTTGCGCCCTCGGCCCTTGAGTCTGCGATAGCCAGTAAGGCGTACCGTTGAGACTGGTCAGGTCCAGCTTGTTGATAGGAGTATGCATCACCAAGTGCCAGGCTTCTGCAGATAGCTGGCTGGTCAATGTAGTGGGATACGTAATGGTTACTTTATGCGTCGCCTGCATGTAACTCACGATCAAGTGCAATAAACCGCTACCGGCGAACATCAGGGTGGAAATGGCCACTACCAGACCCATCCGGCGGTGCCAGCGGTGCACAGGCTTGCTGGCAAAGCGACTTTTCGCATGCCTGCGCCTTGATACGTAAAGGTATAAACCGGAGCATGCGGAGAACAGGGCCATGGCGACAGTGACGGCCATGATGCTGACCTGCAAGCGCGGGAAACCACCCAGGAACGACCAGTTATGGCCGAAGCGGAAGACCTTCGTCAGCGTCATCCTGGTATCGTCGACCAGTGCGGAAAGCCGCGCCTGGTCGGTATCGATGAAGGCACGTAGATGCTGGTCGCCGGTAAATTCCACGCGCCATACCGGCAACAGCTGGTTGACTGCATGGTAATCGTCGCTGAAGGCAGTGATAAATCGTGTGCTGGTAATACTTGCCAGTGGCAAACCGGTGTAATGGCTGGCCAGTATTTTCGCGTACTGCCTGTCGCCGTCCGGCAGTTCTGCAGCAGTGGAGGCATTGAAATAACGGGCAGGTTTATCCGCAAATTCCGCCACCCTGAAATAGGGAGTTCCTTCTAGCGAGATGACATTCAGGCGCAGGAAGCGACTGATCTTTTGCATGGCCAGCAATGAATCGGGGAATACGCTTTCTTCCAGGTGCATGGTCTGCTGGGGCGGCACGAAACTGGCCGGCCTGGGCTGGAAATGGCTCATGATGGGGTGGGATATACCCGAGATGCCCCACAGCAAGATACCGAAGCCTGTGATGACACCCAGGCGTCGATGCCAGTTAAACCAGCTGAATTTCATGGAGGTCGTCATATTGGCCTAAGAATTAATCGTGGTTATCTGAATGCGCTCCGGGAACGGGCAATGGCTGTCCCGCCCCGGTCGTCAAAGTTTGCTGTTTAATAACGCCACTGCACGCCGGCATATACCGAGCGGCCGTCACCCGGCATGAAGATAGCCTGGTTGGCTGTCGCGGTGCGGGTGACGCCGGTAGTGGCGGCGTACTTCTCGTCGGTCAGGTTACGGCCTTCGAGGAACCAGGACAGGTTCTGGTTGTATTGCTGGCCAAGCTTGAAGCCCAGCAATGTATAGCTGTCGTTATACAGCGTTTCCGCAAAGTCGACTGCGTAGCGCTGTGGCGATATTTCAATAGTCGGTCCCGCATAAAAGCCATTGCTTCTATACAGCAATTCGCCGCGCATCAATGCACGCGGCAGGCCTGGGATTTTGCTGTTGCCGAAGCTTGCATCGTCATCGAAACGGAAGTTGTTCACCAGCAGGTTCTGGCGCCACTCCAGGCCGGCAGGCAATCTTGCAGTCAAGCCCATTTCCAGTCCGGTGTGGATAGTGCGGTCGGCATTGAGCGTGGTATTGACGGTAGGGAATGGCGACACATTCAATAGCTCATCGCGCAGTTTCGCGTGATAAACGGAGACGTCCCAATCTACATACTGGCTGTTACCGCGCGTACCGATTTCGTAGGTGGTGCCTTTCTGCGCCTTGAGGAACCCGGAGACTGCATTGGTGAGCTCGCCGAAACTGGGCGGCTCGAAGCTGCGTGATACGTTGGCATATAGCTGGACTGCCGGCTGC
>JAZKEL010000331.1:0-3919 GCA_040387075.1 Pseudomonadota bacterium | reverse complement strand
TAAGCCGAAATATCCCAGTCTACATGCTTGCTGTTGCCGCGCGTGCCGATTTCGAAAGTAGTTCCCTTTTGTGCGTTGACTATGTTCGGCCTCAAACCGCCTGCCAGTTCGCCGAATGAGGGCGGCTCAAAGCTGCGCGATACGTTGGCATATAGCTGGACTGCCGGTTGCAGCTGGTACAGTAGCCCCAGCTTCGGGCTGGTTTGTGAGTAGTTTTCGTCCACGCTCTGGTCGCCCGAGGCGGTGATCATCTTGTCCTCCGATTTGCGTTTGGAGTAGGCGTATTGCAGGCCGGTGATCAAGGTCAGGTCAGTCAACACGTTCAGTCGGTTTTCCAGGAACGACTCGTAGTTGGTAGCGGTCTGGTCGAACTTGTTGATCAACGCGCCACGGTGCGCATTCACGTTGCGGTAATTCTTGGCATCGGTGGTGCCATAGGTCGGTGAAAAACCTGCAATGAATTCGTTCTTCAAGCCGAACAGCTGGCCTTGCTGGCTCAGTCTTGCCGTCAGCCCGTAGTCGTCCGATTTCTGGTCGATGACGCCGACGGTATCCAGGAAAGGAAAGTCGACGATGGGATGGAAGAGGCTCTTGTTAGAATAAAACGCGCCCAGTTCCAGCCTGGTGCTATCCCAGACGAAGGTGGTCTTGTTGGCGATACGCCATAGGTTCACATCACGCTGGTTGATGCCTTGCCCGGGGACGACGGTGGCTTGTTTCGGGTCGTCTTTCAGTTGCGATTTGCTCAGGTTGCTGGATAGCTGAGAATCGTTATTGATGTAGCCGAAGTAAAAACGGGTTTCGGCGGTATCGCTGATTTTGTATCCCACATTGCCTGTTAGCCGGTCTGCGCTTTGCTGTGCATTGTCGCGAAAGCCTCCCTGGCCATAGGTGCTGGCGGTGACGAAATAGTCGAGTCCGTTTACGACACCGCCTGTTGAAACGCCAAGACGGAAATAGCCGTAGCTACCGCCTTCTGCACGCACTTCGAGTTTAGGCGCCGTATAGCCGGTATTAGACACGAAGTTGACTGCCCCGCCCAGGTTGCTTGCCCCGTATTGAAGGGCATTGGCGCCGCGGTATACCTCGATATAACGGGTAGCCATCGGATCGATGGACGGGAAATCAAAGCTGCCGTCCGCCAGGTTGACGGGAATGCCGTCCTGCATCAGCTTGATGCCGCGTCCGTGGAAGGTGCGCTGTATACCTGAACCGCGGATAGACAAGCGGGTTTCTTCGGCGCCGAATCTGGACTGTGCCATTACCCCGGTCGCCATGCCCAGGGTGTCGGAGAAGTTGGAGATCCTGCCTTCTCTTACCTGTTCTAAATCAACAATGCCGGTGCCGCCCGCGGTCTTGTTGATATCTTCCTTCGCTTGTTCGATATCCGGCTGGGTGATCGAAGCCTTGATCGCTTTTTCTTTGACGACGACTGCCGGCAACGTCAGGTCGGTGTCTTTTTTTATGTCCTCTGCATATGCGCTGCTGCATGCCGCATAGCTAAACGACGCCAGTAAGACTACGTATAACTTTTTGTGCTTGAACTGCATGATGTCTCCCGAATCAATAGGGGAATCCAGCAGGGCTGCTCCCGGCGAAATGGCCGGTTGTAGTAGCGATGGAGGATTTCCAGAATGGGCCAGGCGGCAATAAATTTGCCGCTCGAACCCTTAGGCCTTAAGCCAGTCTAGACAGGGAGATAGGTGGGGCGCGGGGATTGGATGCTGCCCAGATGAACAGCTTGTCCGGGGAGGAGTAGAACAGGGGAGGGAATACGCCGGGTGCCAGCGCCAGTGTAGTGAGTGCAAAGGGCTTGATGGATACGGAATCGCTGCCGGCATGTGTAACGCAATAACCGCAGTCCACCATCGGTAGCTTGCCAACTGGGCTTTTATCGTTTTCCTGGGTGGTACTATTGGCGTTGATGCCGTTGTGTTCCGTTAAATCGGTCACCATTAGCTTGATGCTGTTCTGGGTACAGATTTCTTGCCATGGCAATGATGGTTTGCCTGATAAGGCATGGGAAATACTGGGTGCCAGCGCGTTCAACAAAATAGCAGTCATGGCAATGAATGCCAGTAAGCGTTTTTTGTTGAGCGAAAAATTCATGGACACATCTTAACAACATAGTTTTTTATATTCAATCTGATTAATTCCCTGACGATTTAGCCATGCATAACTACTTGATACTGATCTTAGCCTTTACCCCCATGCTGGCGATGGCCGCAGACGCACGCCAACTCTCGCCGCCGGATACGCTGTGTAAGCCTGCCGTACAGCATCAGCCGGCAAGCGATGTAGTCGTATGGCAACACCGGTTTGACGATGGCACATTCGACCTTGCAATTGCCAGGTTCGTTGCGGGCGAGGCTGGCCAGCCTCGCCATATCACGCGCCTAAGCTTTAAGGGCAGTAAAGAGGCCGCATGCCATTTTCCGGCATTGGCCGTGATAGCGGGCGGCGACTGGGGATGGCATGTCGCCTGGAGCTCATCCTCCCGCCCGGGCGTTTATTATGCGCGTGTGGATGGCGAGGCGTGGGTCTCTTCGCTACCGAAAAAGCTGGGTGGCAGCGTTTCCAACTTTGTTGAATTTGGCCGGAAAGACGGCCTGCTGGCATTGAAGTACCTGAATTCCAGCGACGTGGAGATGCATGACCGCAGCAAGCCGGCATTCCCTGTCGGTGCTAGTGGTTCGGCATCATCGACATTGGTATCCGGCGATGAAGGCAGGAGCTGGGATCTCTCTCCTGACTGAATTCATTAGTTAATCCTTGTTACAAATCCATTCTGTAAATACTATCCGGCAAGTCTTCAAACTCATTCATCGGCGGATTGACCCAGGTTAATTTAGGTAAAAACCAAACAATCGCTTGTGGTAAAGCTGAAATTGCAGAATAATAAAAATGAAACGTTTCATTTTTATTATTTAATGCGAGTTAAATCCATGAGCATCGTTAAACGCCTGACAGCCCTGGCCAGCAAAGACTTATGTCGGCATAAGGCCGGGCGGCCGCGTCTTGGTACTGAAGAAGAGCGTTTAAACGCATTGCTCGACCATGCCCTGGCCATCTTCATGCGGGATGGGTATGCCTTTGCCAGTATCGCCAAGATCGCAACAGCGGCAGGCGTTTCTACCCGCACTATCTACGAACGCTACCAGAATAAGGCCGACCTGATGGTGGCTGCCGTCAGCCGCATGATCGAAGGTGATATGCAGACGCGGCTTGACCTCAAGGCCCTCAATGGCATGCCGCCTGCCGAAGGACTCTATACCTTCGGCATGTTCATCCTCGGCCAGGTGACCAGCCAAAAGATAGTCCAGCTATACCGGATGGGGGTGGCGGAAGCCTTCCGTTTTCCTGAACTGGTGGCGAAGATGCAGGCCGCCATTCCAAGGCGCGTCGAGAATATCGTCGCCGAGTATCTTGAGAATTACCGGTCGGCGCTTCGAATAAGCGATGTGGATCAGGCCGCGCGTCTTTTTGTGCATATGGTGATTGCGGAGCCTCGCCACAAAAGCCTGTTCGGCCAGCTTCCCAATGCAGAGTGGAACGGGGAAGAGCACGTGAGGCATGTGGTGGATGTGTTCCTGCATGGCGTGGTGAGCAGTGAGGCGGGGCGCAACGTGGATGAGGCCGAGGCATGATCACGAATAAAAAGACAACCATGCATTCCGATACGTCGTATCTGCAGCGTGGTAGCAAGCTACTTCTCCTGGTCTCTGCCACCGTATTGCTATCGAGTTGCAGCGTGTTCCAGGAATACATGCGGCCGCAGGTCAAACTGCCGGATAGCTGGCATGCGACCCTGCCGCACGATGGCAGCACGGAAGCGCTGGTCGATTGGTGGGGACAGTTCAACGATCCGGTGCTAAGCCAGCTGCTGGCAGCGGCGGAAGCGGATAACCCCAGCCTGGAT
>JAZKEL010000330.1:0-4304 GCA_040387075.1 Pseudomonadota bacterium | reverse complement strand
GTCACGCGCCATCGTCACCAGCAAGTTCGGCCGGGTGCTGACCGCGATACGCGATGCCGAGTCGCGTGTGATGTTCTCGGGCTACAACCCGCTGCATTACAAGCTCGCTATCTGGACATTCTCTGCGGTGATATGCGGCATTGCGGGCGCCTTGTACGTACCGCAGGTCGGCATCATCAACCCCAGCGAAATGTCGCCCGGCAACTCCATCGAGATCGCCATCTGGGCGGCAGTGGGTGGGCGAGGAACGCTCATCGGGCCATTATTGGGCGCAGGCATCGTCAATGGCGCCAAGAGCTACTTTACCGAGGCCTTCCCGGAATACTGGCTTTATTTCCTGGGCTTACTGTTCGTCCTGGCAACGTTGTACCTGCCGCAGGGCGTGCTTGGGTTATTCAGTAAACTAAAAGCCGGCAAGATCAATGCACAAAAAGCCGCCAAGCTCAGTGCGGATGCTGAAGCCGGTGTAGAAAACGAAGCAGGGAAAGCATAATGGCCGACTCCACAAGCATTAGCTCGACGCTGCCTTCCAATATCGCCTTGGCCGATAGCCGCGTGAGTGAACCGGGCACGCTCGACACTACGCACGGCGTCGTGCTTTACCTGGATGACATCACCGTCAGTTTCGATGGCTTCCGCGCGCTGAATAAGCTGTCGCTTTCCATCGATGTGGGCGAATTGCGTTGCATCATCGGCCCGAACGGCGCCGGCAAGACCACCATGATGGACGTAATCACCGGCAAGACCCGCCCAGACAGCGGTACTGTATTTTTCGGGCAGACGCTGGATTGCTCCAAGATGACCGAACCGCAGATCGCCCAGGCGGGCATCGGCCGTAAATTCCAGAAGCCGACCGTCTTCGAGAACCACACCGTCTTCGAGAACCTGGAACTGGCCATCAAGACCGACAAGGGTATCTGGAATTCGCTATTCGGCAAGATGAGCGGCGAGCAATTGGACCGTATCGGCGAGATATTGCAGACCATCAACCTGCAGGACTCGCACAACCTGCGTTCTGGCCTGCTGTCGCACGGCCAGAAGCAGTGGCTGGAGATCGGCATGCTACTGGCGCAGGAGCCCAAACTGTTATTACTGGATGAGCCGGTCGCCGGCATGACCGACCACGAGACCGAGCGCACGGCAGAGCTGCTGAACAGCCTGGCAGGCAAGCACTCCATCATGGTGGTGGAGCATGACATGGATTTCGTCAACAGCATCGCGCGCAAGGTGACCGTGCTGCACCAGGGCAGTGTGCTGGCGGAAGGCACCATGGACCAGGTGCAGAGCAACGAAGAAGTGATTGAAGTCTACCTGGGCCGTTAGCCCGAACAATGCCAATAGTGTTTGTAATTACTGAATCAGTCGCTACCGAATCAATCAGCCAAAAGAGCCACTATGCTAGAAGTTAAGAACATCAACCAATTCTACGGCGGCAGCCAGATCCTGCGGGACGTGTCGTTCGCCGCCCCCATGGGTGCCTGCAGCGTGCTGCTGGGGCGTAATGGCGTCGGCAAGACGACCTTGCTGAAATGCCTGATGGGCGTTCTGCCGGTCAAGACCGGGCAGATATTCCTGGATGGCAAGGACATCACCACGCTCAAGCCCTATATGCGCTCCAAGCAAGGCATGGCGTATGTGCCGCAAGGCCGGGAGATATTTTCGCGGCTGACGGTGGAAGAAAATATCCTGATGGGCATGGCCAACATCAAGGGCAAAGCCTCCAGCCAGATCCCGGAAGAAGTGTATGAGATGTTCCCGGTATTGAAGCAGATGCTGCAGCGGCGCGGCGGCGACCTGTCCGGCGGCCAGCAGCAGCAATTGGCGATTGCGCGTGCACTGGTATCGAAACCCAAGCTGCTGATCCTGGATGAGCCCACCGAAGGCATACAGCCCTCCATCATCAAGGACATCGAGCGCGTGATCAAAATGCTGTCCGAGCGAGGCGACATGGCCATCCTGCTGGTCGAACAGTATTACGATTTTGCGGAAGCGCTGGCAGACCACTACATGGTGATGTCGCGTGGGCAGATCGTGAAAAGCGGCCTGGGCAGCGATATGCAGGCGGACAATATCCGCAATTTCGTGGCGCTTTGATATCGCGGCGATAATTTGAAACTTTGATTACGCTCCCTTGCCATGGCATACGCTTTCCATGGCAATATAGTCGCCATGGATGACGAATGCCTGCCCCACACCGTAGCGCTTGACCGGCCTGCAACAACGACACTTGCACATGCGGGCATGGCGCCGTGGCAGGCGAAACTTGAACTTGGGTTTGAGCGCAATGGCGACCGCACCTTCCTGGCGAAAAAGCAGCACAGCGGGCCGCTCGTCATACAGAAAACGCTGTACCCGGAAGGCGATGCGGTATGCCACGGCATCATCGTGCATCCTCCCGGCGGAGTGGCCGGCGGCGATGTGCTGCAACTGGATGTCCGACTGGCCGATGGCGCTCATGCGTTGCTGACGACACCGGGCGCTGCCAAGTGGTACAAGGCGAATGGGCGCGAGGCCAGCCAGCAATTACGCTTCGACTTGTCAGCCGCGGCCAGCCTGGAATGGCTTCCGCAGGAAAACATATTGTTCGACGGTGCGAAACTGGACCTGGAGGCTGAAATCAACCTGGCAGGCGATGCTAAGTATGCCGGATGGGAGATCCTGTGCTTCGGGCGCCAGGCCAGCGAGGAGCGCTGGCAGACAGGGCAGCTGAAACAGAAGCTGGCGATACGCCGCGATGGGCGGCTGATCTGGAACGAACGTACCTGCCTGACTCCGCAAAGCAGGGCGATGACCTCCATCGCCGGGCTGCGCGGCAATGTTGTGAGCGGCAGTTTTGCCATCGCAGCCGGTGTGCTGCCGCCGGAGTTGCTGGCCGATTGCAGGCAGGTGAGCCCACAGGAAGGCCGCGTTGCCATCACGGCCTTGCCGGGCATTGTTTGCGCCCGTTATATCGGGCTATCATCGCAGTCCGCACGGCAGTATTTCGAGGCGCTGTGGCATATCTTGCGGCCCTGGTATGCGCACCGGCCGGCCAGCCGCCCCCGCATCTGGAATACGTAAGCATAAGCAAACAAATAGCTTTCAAACGCAAATGGATTAAACCTTCAATGGAACTGAGCTATAAATGGAATTAAGCCACTTATGGAATTAAGCTACTTATGGAATTAACCCCAAGAGAAAAAGACAAGCTGCTGATTTTTACCGCGGCGCTGCTGGCAGAGCGCCGCAAGGCACGCGGCGTCAAGCTGAATTACCCGGAAGCGATCGCCTATATTTCCGCCGCCATCATGGAAGGTGCCCGCGACGGGCAGAGCGTGGCCTACCTGATGGGCTATGGCGCGACCCTGCTGACGCGCAACGACGTGATGGAAGGCATCCCGGAGATGATCCCGGATATTCAGATTGAAGCGACGTTTCCGGATGGGACCAAGCTCGTCACTGTCCACCAACCCATTCCGTGAGTATAAAAATGACAACCACGTCGCCATACCGCGTTGCTTACAAAAAAAGCCTCCTTACATATTCCCTATATGCCGCGTCGGCTTTTTTTGCGCGCGCCTTGTCTGGCTTAGTGCTTGGCATTTTTATGGTGAGTTTCCATCTGCATGCAAGGAAAATCCATGATCCCAGGTGAAATGAACATAGAGCCAGGCGAGATCACGCTGAACGAAGGCCGTAATATCGTAGTGCTGGACGTGGCCAATACCGGCGACCGGCCGATACAGGTGGGTTCGCATTACCATTTTTTCGAGACCAACGATGCCTTGTCGTTCCGTCGTGAAGCGGCCTACGGCTTCCGGCTGGATATCGCAGCCGGCACTGCGGTTCGTTTCGAGCCGGGGCAGACGCGCACGGTGCAGTTGGTGGCGCTGGCCGGTGAGCGCAGGGTGTTCGGGTTCGCAGGACGTGTGATGGGAGCGCTGAAGTGAGTGTCAGGATAGCCAGGCAGGCGTATGCCGAAATGTTCGGGCCGACCGTCGGCGACCGTGTGCGTCTGGCGGATACCGAGTTGTGGATTGAAGTAGAAAAAGATTTCACCATGCTTGCTGGTTCATATGGCGAGGAGGTGAAGTTCGGCGGCGGCAAGGTCATCCGCGACGGCATGGGCCAGAGCCAGCGCATGAGTGCAGACGTAGCAGATACCGTCATCACCAACGCGCTCATCGTCGACCACTGGGGCATCGTCAAGGCCGATATCGGCATCAAGGCCGGCCGCATCTCCGCGATAGGCAAGGCCGGCAATCCCGATATCCAGCCCGGCATCACCATTCCCATCGGCGCCGGCACCGAGATCATCGCCGGCG
>JAZKEL010000329.1:0-6271 GCA_040387075.1 Pseudomonadota bacterium | reverse complement strand
GCCAGCGGCCGCCATGTATTGATCGAAAAGCCGATGGCGCTGACCGTGGCCGACATCGACGCGATAGAAGCCGCTTCGATCAAGCACAAGGTCAAAGTAATGGAAGGCTTTATGTACCGCTTCCATCCGCAGCACCAGCGCGTAAAGGAGATCGTCAAATCCGGGCTGATCGGCGAGGTGCGTTTCGCGAAGGCTGCGTACTCCTTCATGATGCGCCCTGCCCGCATGTACCGCCTGGCCAACGATACCGCCCTGGGCGGCGGCGCCATGTGGGACGTGGGACCATATGCGATCCATTCGCTGCGCCACTGTTTCGATACAGACCCCATCAGCGTGACTGCCATCGCAAAATACGCCGACACCGGCGCTGACATCTCTACCAGCGGCGTGATCGATTTCGGCAACGGCCTGCGCGGGCATTTCGATACCAGCTTCGAATGCAGTCGCCAGTCTGAATACACCATCGTCGGCACCAAAGGCTCCGTCAAGTGCCACACGGTGTGGCAACTGCCGGGCACCAACGACGTTCCTGTCATCAGCTGGTGGTCGGACGACGGGCGCAATGCAGTGGAAACCTACCCGGCCGCCAACCACTTCAACCTCGAGATCGAGCACTTCAGCGATTGCGTGCTGAACGACAAAACGCCTGAGCTAAGTTTTGACGATGCCAGGAAAAACTGCAAAGCCATCGTTGCTACGCTGGAATCGGCCTCCACCGGGCGTCTGGTGCAAATCAAATAAGTCGGCCGCCTGGTAAACATCTGGCAGGATGGCATTCTGGAAACAACAAGCAAGGTAAGCAAATGGCAAAAGCATGCGATTTATGCAGCAACCCCGGCGGCGAGCTTATATGGCAGGATGAGTTTTGCCGTGTGGTCATGGTGGATGACATGGATTATCCCGGCTTCTGCAGGGTGATCCTCAATAGCCATATCACGGAAATGACCGACCTGGCACGCAGGGAGCAGGAACGCCTGATGGCGGTCGTGTTTACCGTGGAACGTGCCGTGAGGGATATCATGCAGCCCGACAAGATCAACCTGGCGAGTTTAGGCAACATGGTGCCGCATATGCATTGGCACGTGATCCCGCGCTACAAGAAAGACCGGAATTTCCCCAATTCGATCTGGGATAAATCCAGGCGCGAAAGCCTGGCGCACCCCATCGACGCTGCGACGGCGGGCATGTTGAAAGCGGAGATACAGAAAGTGCTGGGCTAGGAATATCTCAATACAGCGGCATCACGCATGCCCTGGGAAGCCCCGCCGCTATTGGCTCGCAGACCGGTCATTGAACCTATCGTTAGTTTTAGCTAGACCCTAATCCAGTATAAGACGCTTCACCGGATTGCCATTCAGCAGGTGCGAATCGACGATCTCGTCGATATCTTCCGTATCCACGAAGCTGTACCAGACCGCCTCCGGGTACACCACCAGCAAAGGCCCTTCCGAACAACGGTCTAGGCAACCGGCGCGATTGATGCGCACTTTGTTACGACCGTTCAAATTAAGCGATTTCACGCGCTTCTTCATGTGGTCGAATGCGGCTTCTGCGCCGTAGTCCATGCAGCACTGACCGCCGTCTTCACGCTGGTTCAGGCAGAAAAATACATGGTGTTTGTAGTAGTTATCGGTTTCGCTCAAAGTGCTCTCGCTATTCAGTCGCCAGACTGTCTTCCTTAGTAAAGGTCCATGTACGTGTGATACCCAGGATATCGGTATCTTTCCGGATGTCTTCCGGGAAAGGCGCGTAAGGCGCCGCCATGCGCACGATGCGTTCGGCCGCATCGTCCAGTACCTTATGACCCGAACTGCGGTCGATCTCGACGCTCTCGATGCTGCCGTCGGACCGGATGGAGACCGTCATGCGCAGCTGGCCGTACAAGCCTTTATCTTTGGCCGCTTCGGGATAGTTTAGGTTCCCGATCTTTTCCACCTTCTGCCGCCACGATTCTACATACGCGGCAAAGCGGTATTCCTGTGTGCGGGCGCCTATGTATTTACGCTTGGGCCGGTTCTGGTAATCGTCCTGCTGCTTGGAAATCTGCGCTTCCAGGCGCGCCATCTCCAGGCTGGAGGCCAGCAGGTCCGCTGTACCGACCTTACGCGTGGTGGCATCCTGCTGGTTCTTTTCCGGCTTGGGCGTGGCTTCCTGCCTGTTGGCACTGGTGTCTATCTTCTTCTGCGAATTGACCTGGGTCATCATCTGCTGGATCTGCTTTTCCAGTTCGGCGATCTTCTGCTGCTTGCGTTCCGCTTCGGTATCCGCCTGGTTGGCTTTGCGACTGGATGACTGAGCTTCTATCTGGGAAGTGATGGTGGTTTCTCGCGGGGTAGTCTTGGGGGGGGGCAAAGCCGATTTCAGCTGCCGCTTTTCATCGGTATTGCCGCCGCGGTTGAGGTTGGCCTGCGCCAGCGCATCCGCCTTGGTGGGCTTGCTCTTGGTTTTGGCGTTGACCAGCACCACGTCGAGCGCGGGCATCTTGTCCTTGAGGAATTTAAGCGCAGGCGGCTCGAAATTGATGAAGACGATAAGGAGGATGTGCGCATACGCCGACACCAGCAACATGATGGCAAGCGGGCTTAAGCCAAACAGGTAATTCTTGATGCGTTTAAGGCTCAACAGCCAGCCTTTCCAATAACTTTGCGTGGATGCCGCCGAAGCCGCCGTTGCTCATCACCAGCACCTGGTCACCCGGCCTGGCCTCGGCGGCAACGGCATCGACTAGGTCGTCAACCGCATCGAACACGCTGGATTTTTCGCGGATATCGGCCAGGGCTTCGGCGGCATCCCAGCCCAGGTTGGCGCCGTAACAGTAGACCAGGTCGGCATCGACCAGGCTGGCCGGCAGTGCCGCTTTCATCACGCCCAGTTTCATGGTGTTGGAACGCGGCTCCAGCACCGCGAGGATGCGCGACTTGCCGACCCTGGCACGCAGGCCCGCGACCGTAGTCGTGATGGCAGTGGGGTGGTGGGCGAAATCGTCGTACACGGTGATGCCGTTGACGGTACCGCGCACTTCCATGCGGCGTTTGACGTTCTGGAATTCCGCCAGGGCGGCTATACCGACATCCACCGGCACGCCGACATGGCGTGCGGCGGCAATGGCGGCCAGTGCATTCATGCGGTTATGCTGGCCCATCAGCTGCCAGGCAAGCCGTCCCTGCAATTGACCCTCCAGCAGCACGTCGAAGCTGCCTTCGCTATCAGCAGGGCCGGCTTGCCAGCCTGTATCGTCATTGCCCAGCCATTCCACCGGCGTCCAGCAGCCGCGCTGGATCACGCGCTGCAGGCTTTCCTCTGTGCCATTAGCCACCACCAGGCCGTTCTGCGGCACGGTGCGCACTAAATGGTGAAATTGCGTTTCGATGGCATGCAGGTCGGCGAAGATGTCCGCATGGTCGAACTCCAGGTTGTTCAGCACGGCCGTACGCGGATGGTAATGCACGAACTTGGACCGCTTGTCGAAAAATGCCGTGTCGTATTCATCCGCCTCGATGACGAAGAACGGCGACAGGCTATCGGCATCCTGTCGCGGGATGCCCGGCAGGCGGGCCGAGATGCCGAAATTCTGCGGGACGCCGCCGATGAGGAAACCCGGCGCCAGGCCGGCATATTCCAGTATCCAGGCCAGCATGGAAGAGGTCGTGGTCTTGCCGTGCGTGCCGGCCACTGCCAGCACCCATTTCCCCTGCAGCACGTTCTCTGCCAGCCATTGCGGGCCGGAGATATACGGCAGGCCGCTATTCAGTATTTCCTCCATCAGCGGGTTGCCGCGCGTGACCACGTTGCCGATCACATAAATATCCGGAGCCAGCCTGGTTTGATCCGGTGAAAAACCTTCGATGAGTTCTATGCCCTGTGCTTCGAGCTGGGTGCTCATGGGCGGGTAGACATTAGCATCGCTGCCGGTGACTTTATGGCCTGCGGCCTTGGCCAGTACTGCAATGCCGCCCATGAACGTACCGCAGATACCGAGAATATGAATATGCATGATGTTGGTTTGGATTGATTTAGTCAATTGTAGCAAACTCGCCCTGTGCATGGCTTGCTGCACGAAAGGTATATTAAAATCTATTGTCGATTAATTAAGGCGATGGCCATATTCGAGGCGCATAAAGAAGATAATGGAGCGCATGTGCCAAATTTTGATCAGGCCTGTTTATCCCTGTTTATTTTTTTATAGCTGCCGTGTTTAATGTGGCATTATTGATGTCAATCGTACATGCAGCACATCCTCAGCCATACTGTTCTAAGCAGGTGGAATTCACAACGGAGCGAAGTAGAATGAATGAGTCAGCAATGACACCCACCCCCGCCAGCGGTTCTGAAATTTTCCTCGGGCGCCAGCCCATACTGGATGGCAAACGCAAGATAGTGGCCTATGAACTGTTGTTCCGTTCCGAAGAAAGCCTGGAAGAAGCCAATTTCACCGACGACCTGGCCGCCACCGCCGCCGTCATCGTCAACACCTTAAGCCAGTTCGGCCTGCAGAATGTACTGGGCACCCATGACGGCTTCATGAACGTGTCTGCAAGTCTCTTAATGAGCGAGACCGTCGAACTGTTGCCGCCGGAACGCATCGTGCTGGAAATCCTGGAAGATGTGCCGATTTCGCCGCCTATTCTTGAACGCTGCAAGGCGCTGAAAGAAAAGGGCTTCCGCCTGGCGCTGGATGATTTCAGCTACCGCAGCGAATACGACCCGATATTGCCCTTCATAGACTACATCAAGGTAGACCTGAGCATCACACCGCTTGAAAAAATGGCGCCTGCGCTTGCCCAGATCCGCAAACTGACCAGTGCGACGCTCCTGGCAGAACGCGTGGAAACGGAAATAGAGTATGAAGAATGCAAGCAACTGGGTTTCGGACTGTTCCAGGGCTATTTCTTCGCCAAGGCCACCTTACTGCGCGGCAAGAAACCGCAACCGCACCAGATGAGCCTGATGCGCATCATGGGCCTGCTACTGGGCGATGCCAACGTAAGCGAGTTGGAGCCCTTGTTCAAGGACAATCCCGGCCTGACGCTCGGCCTGTTAAGGCTGGTCAATTCAGTCGGCATAGGCGGCGGGCGCCAGCAGGTTAGCTCACTGCGCCAGGCCATCGTCATACTGGGACAAAAACAGCTGCTGCGCTGGGTTCAGTTACTTCTCTACGCGGCACCGGACGGCAGCGTCGGCAGCAGCCTGCTGCAACAGGTCGCCAACCGTGCCCGCCTGATGGAGCTGCTGGCCCAACATGCGCCCAGCATACAGCCCAACCTGGGCGACCAGGCGTTTATGGTCGGCATGCTATCTCTGGCCGATGCCGTGATGCAAATGCCGCTGGAAGACGTGCTTACGCAGATCGGCGTAACGGACACCCTGAAAGATGCCGTGCTGAAACGTGAAGGCATACTGGGCGAACTGCTGGTGCTGGCAGAAGTGATCGAACTGGGCGATTTTGCGGAAGCGGACAAACATATCCATGCCATCGGCATGAGCGTGAGCGACTTCACCAACATACAGCTGGAAGCCATGCAGTGGACGAATGACCTTAGCCGGGAAATCGCTTAGGTCAGGATACGGCTGAGGATGTTGTAGCGCAGGCGCCTCGCGTGCATTCGACGTTAACGAACAGGGTATGCAGGCGATGCGCCTGCGCTACAGGTCAGTGCACGATGCGGTTCAACTTATCCAGTCAATTTTAGAAGCACTAAGTAATGCCCTGGAAGGCGCATGGATGTTGGCTCCCAGGGCATCCCGTCCGGCATTTCTACCCCAGGTTAGGGGCCAGCCAGCGCTCCAGCTCCTCTTTCGGTATGTCACGGCGTTTCGCCATATCGTCCAGCTGGTCGGTACCTATCTTGTCCACACTGAAGTACTTCGACTCCGCATGCGCCAGGTAAAACCCTGACACCGCTGCACCCGGCAACATGGCGAACGATTCCGTCAGCTGCATGCCGATCTCTTCCGCCTGCAATACCTTGAACATATCCGGCTTCACGGTATGGTCCGGGCAAGCAGGGTAGCCAGGTGCAGGCCGGATCCCCTGGTATTTCTCCTTCAGCAGGTCGTCTTCAGTAAGCTTTTCATCCGGCACATAGCCCCATAAGTCGGTGCGCACGCGTTCATGCAGGTACTCGGCGAAGGCTTCTGCCAGGCGGTCTGCCAACGATTTCAGCATAATGCTGCTGTAGTCGTCGTTGTCATCGTCAAACCGTTTTTCGTACTTTTCGATGCCAAGTCCGCCGGTCACCACAAACAAACCGATGTAGTCGGCGATACCGGA
>JAZKEL010000328.1:0-2859 GCA_040387075.1 Pseudomonadota bacterium | reverse complement strand
AAAAATTGAATGGCATAATTAATGCTAGTCTCCGTTGTTGGAATTTCAGCAGTCAACCTTTCTTAATCAAAATATAGAGCTAGGAGAATCAAATGGCGGTCGCCAAAGTAATGAAAATGGTCAAGGACAATGACATTAAATTTGTCGATTTTCGTTTCACGGATACACGCGGCAAGGAACAGCACGTAACAGTACCTGTTTCCGCATTCAATGAAGAAAAATTCACTGAAGGCCATGCATTCGATGGTTCTTCTATTGCAGGGTGGAAAGGCATCCAGGCATCTGACATGCAGTTGATGCCTGATCCTGATACCGCGAACATCGATCCATTCATGGACGAACCGACCCTGATCCTTACCTGTGACGTGGTTGACCCAACCGACGGCAAAGGCTACGACCGCGATCCACGCAGCCTGGCAAAACGTGCAGAAGCGTACCTGAAATCCAGCGGCCTCGGTGACACAGCCTACTTCGGCCCTGAGCCAGAATTCTTCATTTTCGACTCCATCAACTGGTCAGTCGATATGAGCGGCAGCTCTGTAAAAATCAATTCTGAAGAAGCCGCATGGTCTTCTGCAGAGAAATTCGAAGGCGGCAATACTGGTCACCGTCCTGGCATCAAAGGCGGTTATTTCCCAGTACCGCCAGTCGACTCACTGCATGATTTACGTTCCGCCATGTGCCTGGCTCTGGAAGAAATGGGCGTGCCTGTTGAAGTGCACCACCATGAAGTAGCGACTGCAGGCCAATGTGAGATCGGTACGCAATTCAGCACACTGGTAAAACGTGCTGACTGGACCCAGATCCTGAAATACGTAGTTACCAACACAGCGCATGCTTACGGTAAAACAGCCACTTTCATGCCTAAGCCCATGTTCGGCGATAACGGTTCCGGTATGCACGTGCACCAATCCGTTTGGAAAGACGGCAAGAACCTGTTCGCAGGCAATGGCTATGCCGGCCTGAGCGAATTCGCGCTGTATTACATCGGCGGCATCATCAAGCATGCCCGCGCACTGAACGCGATTACCAACCCAGGTACAAACTCCTACAAGCGTTTGGTCCCGCATTATGAAGCACCGGTTAAGCTGGCATACTCCGCCAAGAACCGTTCTGCTTCTATCCGTATCCCGTTTGTGCATTCAGACAAGGCACGTCGCGTTGAAGCACGTTTCCCGGATCCGATTGCAAATCCATACCTGGCATTCAGCGCCCTGCTGATGGCGGGCTTGGATGGTGTGCAGAACAAGATCCATCCTGGTGAGCCAGCGACAAAAGACTTGTACCATCTTCCTCCTGAAGAAGATGCAGCGATTCCAACCGTTTGTTCATCACTGGAGCAGGCGCTGGAATACCTGGATGCAGATCGCGAGTTCCTGACACGCGGCGGTGTATTCTCTGATGACTGGATCGACGCTTACATCACATTGAAGATGGAAGAAGTCACCAAGTTGCGCCAGACTCCACACCCAGTCGAGTTCAGCCTGTACTACAGTTGCTAATCCATAGCCGCAAGGCTATCGAGGCATAAAAGAGGCGGGGAAACCCGCCTCTTTTTTTATTATGTCGATCCCTGGTCAACGCCCTTTATGACGGCGCGTTGCCTGTATTGAGCTTCTCAATTACACTTTAAGACTATGATCAAACATTGCCTGTTGGCTTTCACACTACTCAGTACAAGCGTACCTTTTCTTGCACATGCTGCCATTTACAAAAGCATCGATGCAGAAGGCCGGATTACCTATTCCAATATGCCGAGTAAAGGTGCAAGCAAGCTGGAAATGGATACCCCTTCAGCAGGCACGCCTGGCAAGACTGAACGCGCCCCTAGCACCAGGACGCCGACTCCCGCAAATTTCCCCAGGGTCGATAGCCAGTCCCAGACCAGGATGGACGATAAACGTAAGCAAATACTGGAATCCGAGCTGGATACAGAACAAAAAGCGCTGGTGGATGCCAAAAGAGCTTATGCCGAAGGCGTGCCAAAACTCGATCCCAGCGGCAAATCCGACCCAAATGGCAAGCCTAATGAGGCTTTGAAAAAACTGCAGACCGACGTTGATTTACATGAAGAAAACGTCAGGCTCCTGCAAAAAGAGCTACGTCCTTTTAAATAACATAGGCATTGCATTGGAATAGCTTTTGCTTATCCAGTGCAATGGTACACACTATTCCCTCTTCCTTTGCCGGTCTTGAACACCTCGCGACTGCAGTCATCCTACTAGACCTTTCGCGCAATGTAATCTATGCCAACCCTGGCTCCGAAGTATTATTCGCGATAAGCGCCAAACAGATCACCGGCTTGCCGGTCTCGCAAGTGTTTCCGGGATGCGAGATCCTGCATTCGGCTGTTGAAAATGCCATCATCAATAACAGCCCTTTTCGTGAACATGAATTCCTCATTACCACGATGCGGCAAAATTCACTGGCGGTCACCTGCACGGTCACACCGGTCGATTTGTCGCCGGCATGCCTGGTACTTGAATTCCAGCAAATGGACCAGCAATTACGCATCGCACGTGAAGAGCGTATGCTGATACAACAACAGGCCAATGCAGAATTGCTACGTAACCTGGCGCATGAAATACGCAATCCTTTGGGTGGCCTGCGCGGTGCTGCGCAGTTGCTGGAACACGAATTGCCGAATGTGAATTTGCGTGAATACACCCAGGTGATCATCAAGGAGGCCGACCGGCTGCAGACATTGATGGACAGGTTGCTGGTGCCGCACCGCGTGCCGAAATACGAACCCACCAATATCCACGAAGTACTGGAACGCGTGCGCAGCCTGTTGCTGGCAGAATCTCCCAAGGGCATTACCGTGCAAAGGGATTACGATACCAGTTTGCCGGAGTTGAT
>JAZKEL010000327.1:3370-4168 GCA_040387075.1 Pseudomonadota bacterium | reverse complement strand
CTGACCCTCACGCCTGCCCTGTGCTACCTCATGCTGGGCGAAGCCAGGCTGGATGCCGAAGATTCGCCGCTGATACGCTGGATCAAAAAACATTACGTAAAAGCGCTGTACCGCATAGAGCGTCACTACAAAGCGGTGATTGCCGTGTCGGTCATGCTGATCGCGCTTGGCCTTGGCGTACTGCCGCTGTTCAAGAGCCAGTTCATACCCGCATTACACGAAGGCCATTTCATCATGCACATGACACTGGTGCCCGGCACATCGGAACAGGAGTCGTTGCGTGTCGGCAAGAAAGTAGCGGAAGCGCTATTTCAAGTGAAAGGCGTGCGCACCATCGCGCAGTGGGTGGGCCGGGCGCCCAATGCCGCCGATACCTTCGGTACGCATTACAGTGAATTCGAGATCGAGATCGGCACACTGTCGGGAGAAGAGCAAAACCGTGTGCTGCAGGAAATCCGCGAACGCCTTTCCGGCATCGATGACGAAGACATAGACGATGACGAAGACGGCCCCAAACCACCCGGTTTCGTGGGCGTGAATTTCGCCATCAATACCTTCCTCACCGAGCGTATCGAGGAAACCATCTCCGGCTATGCAGCTTCGCAGGTCATCAATATCTACGGTCGCGACCTGGATGCGCTGGACCGCGATGCACAGGCCATCGCCGGCGTGCTGGGCAGCATACAAGGGGCGAGCGACGTACTGGTGCAATCGCCGCCCGGCACGCCGCAACTGGTAGTGCGCCTGCGCCAGGACAAAATGCTGCAATGGGGCCTGCAACCCACCGACGTGCTGGAC
>JAZKEL010000327.1:0-3360 GCA_040387075.1 Pseudomonadota bacterium | reverse complement strand
ACAATGTACGCGCCGCATATGAGAGCCTGCCGGTCGCGCAGGTCTACCAGAACGGCCGCGTGGTGGGCGTGAGCGTGGTACTGCAGGACGCGTCGCGCAACAACCTGCAGCAAGTGGGCAAGCTGCCGCTGATCAATAATGAAGGCAAACTGGTGCGGCTCAGCGATGTTGCCGATATCAGCCAGGAAAATGGCCGTTCGAAAATCCTGCATGCCGGTGCCAAGCGTATCCAGACCGTGACTGCCAATGTGCGGGGACGTGACATCCAGAGTTTCACCCAGGAAATGAAGACGCGCATAGGCAAGGAAGTGCAACTGGCACCCGGCAGCTATCTTTCCTACACTGGCGAGGCGGAAGAACAGGCGCAATCCCGTGAAGACCTGGTGGTGCATTCCCTGCTGGCCACCATCGGTATCTTCATCATGCTCTATATTGCGTTCGGCAACCTGCGAAACCTGCTGCTGACCTTTGCTAACCTGCCCTTCGCGCTGATTGGCGGTGTGCTGGCAGTGATGTTCACCGGCGGCTGGATATCGCTTGGCTCGCTGGTCGGCTTCGTTACGTTGTTCGGCATCACATTGCGCAACTCCATTATGCTGGTTTCGCACTACCAGCACCTGATCGATGAAGAGAATAGGACATGGGGCCTGGAAACCGCCATTCGGGGAGCCTCCGAGCGCTTGCCTTCCATCCTGATGACAGCACTTGTCACTGCCCTGGGCCTACTACCCCTAGCAGCCGGCAGCGGCCAGCCAGGCCGTGAGATCGAAGGCCCGATGGCGACCATCATTGTGGGCGGCCTGGTCACTTCGACCATACTCAACCTGCTGATATTGCCCACCATCATGTTGCACTTCGGCCGGTTTGAGAAAAAACCCGTTATCTAAGCTACTATATCCAGTAACTTAGCTACTACATTCAATAACTAACCCAGCAAGCTATGACACACTTACATGGAATTCTTACCTAAAACCAATAAATCCAGACACCGGCTCATGGTGGTGATCATCGGCTTATTTTTTTTACTGGATATATCCCTGCTGATCAATACCTTCATCATCTCGGATGAAGTCAAGCAGGATGCCATTACCATCAATCTCTCAGGACGGCAGCGTATGCTGAGCCAGCGCATGATGAAATGCCTGCTCATGCTCGACAGATTCAAAGACCCGCAGCAAAAGACCGATAACCTTAATGAACTGCGCCTGACTTTCGATCTGTTCGACAGCACCCTGACTGCGTTCAGGAAAGGCGGCACCGTGCAGAACGCTGACGGTAAAGTGACCGACATTCCTGCATTGAGCGCACCGGACACCATGCAACTGGCTGAAGATAGCGAAAGCCGCTGGCAACCCTATCGTATCGCGGTCACCTCACTGCTGGACGCCGGCGCTGATGCGAACCAGGCACATTTTGACGCCTTGCTGGCACAGGCAGTGAACTTAGGCATTGAACGTAACCAGTCGATACTGACGCTCATGAATACGTTGACGGTTACTTTAGAGAAGAATGCCGTCAATAACACTAACCGGCTGCATTTGATCCAAAGTCTGATGATGGGATTAGCCATTGCCAGCTTCTCGCTGATGATGCTGCTCATGCGTCGTGAGCTCAACTATATAAATAAAAGCAAGAAAGCGCTTAACCAGGTCATCCACAAGATCAATGCCGGGCTGCTTATTTATGATGAGCGCGGCATCGTGGTGGCGGCCAACGAGACTGCAGGCACTATTTTCGGGTTCAAGGTGTTCAATGAATTGATCGGCAAAGCGCATCATCATCTAGTGTTCAAGCGCGGCAACCAGATGCTGGGGCGGCATGAAGACGGCTCCGTGTTCCCGGTATCCTCGCATTGCAGGGAATTATCCGCAGACGATAAGGACATGACGCTGGAGACCGTCGCCGATATATCGCTGCAACAATCGGTTGAAGAGTCGCTCAGCAAGCTTGCGTATTACGACGCCCTGACAGGTCTGCCTAACCGCCTACTGTTCGATGACCGATTATTGCAGGGCATACTTTCCACAAATCGTCAGGCCAGTAAACTCGCGCTACTGTTCGTCGACCTCAACGAATTCAAGTCGGTGAATGATACGCACGGGCATCATGTCGGGGATATGCTGCTCAAAGAGATCGCTAATCGCCTGCATCAGCAACTGCGGGAAGAAGATACCATCTCGCGGCTGGGTGGCGACGAGTTTATCGTGCTGCTCACTTCAATCAGTTCCAAGGAAGATTGTGAGATGATCATCCACAAGCTGCTGCAGGCATTACGCGCACCCTTTGAGATAGACACCATAGTGCTCCACCCGGATGCCAGTATAGGCGCCTGCATATACCCGGATGACGGTGAGCATGACCTCATGGTCAAAGCCGACCAGGCCATGTATATCGCCAAGCGCGATACCGATAAGCACTATGCATTTTACTCAGCGCCAGACTAGCAAGCTGCTGGTAATGCACCGTTGTTAAGGGTATTCAGGGTTTTGGGTATCAAGCGTGCTGTCGAATATCCGGATTTTTGTCCTGCCTGGCGAGTAGCCTGGCAAATCCTGCAACGATCAGCACAACCACCAACACTATACCGATTAAGGCATACACACCTTGCCATCCGAAAAAGAACATACGATCTCCTCCTTTGCTGCAATCAGTAATCGACAATAAGAAAGCTTAAAAGAGCTAAAGTTAAGCCTAGAAGTCAGGCATGATCGGGTTTGTGTTTACGCTTGGTTGCAGCCAGATCGTGCAATTCTTTTTCCGACATTGAATCCACCATGGCCCGGGATGCCCCTTTCAGGTCACTTTTCTTAATTTCGCCACGTTTTGCCGATAACGCGGCACCTGCCGCCATTTGCTGGGATTTCGATTTTGCTGGCATAGCCACCTCCAAAAGTTGACAAGCGAAACGCTTACCAAATCTATGCATTAGCGTGGCCTGAATATGTCGTCTTTTGGAGGAAATGCATGTAAGAAATGGCGTAGACCAGCCAAATCGATGGTGCTAGTCGTATTTGATGTACTTGAATCTGGCGTCATCGTTCGGGGTACCCTCAAGCGCCCCGCCTTCTTTGCCAGGTTGCCACTGGATCACATCCTCGATTTTCCTGGCCAATGTCCAGTCTTTATCGGTAATGCCTTTTGCGCTGTGGGTGCACAACTTGACGATGACAAATGCGTAGGAAACGGTCAGGTCGGGATGGTGCCAGGCGGCTTCCGCGAGATGGCCGACCGTATTGACCACCATCAGCGTACCCTTCCAACTGCCGGTCTTGTACTTGCGGCGTATCCAGCCATCCTCGTAAAACCAGTGCGGCAATTCCGCAGCTATCCTGGCATTGATCTCCTGTTCGGTATACACGC
>JAZKEL010000326.1:0-1984 GCA_040387075.1 Pseudomonadota bacterium | reverse complement strand
GGACATGGTAATGCCCGTGATGGGTGGCAGTGAATGTATTCGTGGTCTCAAGGAAATTAATCCTGATGTGCGGATCATTCTGTCGACCGGGTACAGCAGGGAGACTGTCGCCGACCAGATCAACAGTAGTGAACTGAGCGGTTTTTTACCAAAGCCCTACGGGCGCCAGCAGTTGTCCAGAGCAATTGCGGATATCCTGCAAACTCAGGTCCGCCATTGAGTCGCACCAAACGGTTGATTGGATGGTTGAGGCAACGTGCTGAAATCGTTCGAGTCACACGGCCGTATCAATATCCCTGCCTGACAACGTTTGCATTGAAAATACGATATACAAAAACCGTATAGCCAAGTATCAGCGGCAATGTGAGTACAACCCCCCAGAGCACGAATAAAAGCGACTTCGTGGCGGCCGCAGCTTCGTGAATCTGCATGCGCCCTACAATGATGTCGGGATAAATACTGTAAGCCAGGCCAAGAGCAGCCAGCAGACATATCGCAGCCAACGCAAAAAATATCAGTACAGGACGGTAGCGAACACGTCCGAAAAGCGCCATGCCAATCCAGCCATAACAAAGCAGCGCTGCAAGAGGAATTGGCGAGAGCCACAGGAATTCCGGCAGCGCAAACCATTTGTCCGCGATGCGATCACTGACAAGTGGCGTTGCTATGGAAATCAACAGCAATGCCAGGCCCATCGGCAGCCATGCCAGCCGCGCCCAGCCGCGCGCCTTCAGCGCAAACCCGGTATCTGATTTGATCATCAGCCATACTGATCCGAGCATCACATATAACGCCGGCAGGCTTAACGCGATCAGAAGCGAGAACCCCAGACCCAGCAGGGATGTGTCGAGCCCTGTTATGTAGGACCCAAGCATCCAGCCCTGGCTTAACGCGGCGATTAGCGAGCCGACCGAGAATATACGATTCCACATACCTTTCTGGCTCTGACCCGCCTTGATACGGAAGTCGAACGCAATGCCACGCAATACCAGTCCCATCAGCATCAGGGTCGCAGGCAGATAAAGTGTCGTCAGGACCACGCCATGTGCTTGCGGAAAAGCGATCAGCAGTACACCAACGCCGAGCACAATCCACGTTTCGTTCGCGTCCCAGAATGGACCGATGGAAGCAACCATCGGATCTTTTTCGTCGTCAGATGCGAACGGCAGCAACAGGCCTACACCAAGGTCATAGCCGTCGAGTACCACGTACAGAAGTAGGGCGAGACCCATAGCCCCGACAAAGACCAGCGGCAGCCAGAAATCCATCAGGCCTCCTTCGGGGGCAGCAGGCCCGGATAATTCTGCACATTGCCCAGCAATGACGCGGAAGGTTTTTTAGCGATATGCCTGAGTGTCACGATGTAGAAATACAGAATGAAAGCGTACAGAAGCAGCCATACCACGAGGGTCGATAAAACCATGCCACCGCTGTGGTCCGCCAGCGCTTCCTGTACCGTCATCTCGCCATATATCAACCAGGGCTGGCGGCCAATTTCATTGACGTACCATCCGGCAAGCACCGCGATCCAGCCAGCAAATGTCATCAATGAGAAGATGCGCAGCTGCAGTAGCGAAGGCACCGCCTTGCGTACGAATATGCTCCAGCCTGTCCACCAAGACACTGCAATCATCAGCACACCCATGCCAACCATTATGCGAAAACACCAGAACAGTGGTGCCACCGGCGGATGTACACCTTCGAATTCGTTCAGTCCCTTGATCTCGCCATCAAAGGAATGTGTGAGGATAAGGCTTGCGCCAAACGGAATTTCCAAAGCAAGGCTGTTGGTCCTCTCAGCCTCGTTGGGCATTGAGAAAAGAGTAAAGGGCACATTGGTTTCGGTTTCCCAGATAGCTTCCATGGCCGCGATTTTTGCGGGCTGATGCTCCAGGGTGTTGAGTCCATGCAGATCGCCTATCAACGCCTGAAGCGGTGCAAAAACCATCGCCATTACAAGACCAGTCCTGAAAACTTTCCAGGT